>NZ_JBNPJT010000070.1:0-444 GCF_050312595.1 Pseudomonas sp. UM16
CTCTTCTCTCGGCTTGTCAACCATTTACGATTTCGATACCGTTTCCCGCTTCAAACCCTATATCGGCATGCGCGTCGCCTACGGACACGTCAGACATCAGGTTCGTTCGGTTGAACAAGAAACTGAGATTGTTACCACTTACCCAGAAAGCGGTGCGCCAAGTCCTGTCCCAGGAGCTGCGGTCGGAAAACCTGCCTATCACGAAAGCCGCAGCATCAGCAGCTTGGGCTTCGGCGCAGTGGCAGGCGTAGGCATCGACATCACGCCCAAGCTGACCCTGGACGCCGGATACCGCTACCACAACTGGGGACGCTTGGAAAACACCCGCTTCAAAACCCACGAAGCCTCATTGGGCGTGCGCTACCGCTTCTGATTCGCCGATTCCGATGCCGTCTGAACCTTCAGACGGCATTTTTGACGCGCTCGCCGTTTACGGGCGCGGGG
>NZ_JBNPJT010000071.1:0-440 GCF_050312595.1 Pseudomonas sp. UM16
GGCAACACCCTGACCATCACTGGCTACAACCCAGCCACGGGCGTGGTGACCTACACCTACACGCTGCTCGACAACGAAGCGCATACCAGCGGCAATGGCACCACCCTGAGCGAGAGTTTCACCGTGGTCGCCACCGATAATGATGGCAGCACGGCCAGTGGCAACATCGATGTAAACATCGTCGATGATGCGCCAAAGGCCTTCAATGACACCAACAGCACCACCGCCACCGAGAATCAGCTGACCGTCGCCGGTAACGTACTGACCAACGACACCCAGGGGGCCGACCGCATCGCGAGTGGTCCGATTACACCGCAGTCCATCGAGGGCATCTACGGCAAACTGGTACTGGCCGCCGACGGTTCCTACACCTACACCCTGAACACCGCCGACCCGGACTTCATCAACCGCACCGGCACCGGCGTCGAAACCTTCACCTA
>NZ_JBNPJT010000072.1:0-432 GCF_050312595.1 Pseudomonas sp. UM16
GACGACCAGGACCGCGCGATCGGCGACGTGCTCGAGGATCTCGCCGCCGGCCGCCCGATGGACCGGCTGATCGTCGGCGATGTCGGCTTCGGCAAGACCGAGGTGGCGCTGCGTGCTGCCTTCGTCGCGGCGATGGCCGGCATGCAGGTGGCGGTGGTCTGCCCGACCACCCTGCTCGCGCGCCAGCATTTCAACAATTTCACCCAGCGCTTCGAAGGCTTCCCGATCAAGGTGGGCCGCCTCTCGCGCGTGGTGGGCAGCACCGAGATGAAGGCGACCAAGGACGGCGCCGCCGACGGCACGATCGACATCGTCGTCGGCACCCATGCCGTCCTCGCCAAGGGCGTCGAGTTCAAGCGGCTCGGCCTGGTCATCGTCGACGAGGAGCAGCGCTTCGGCGTCACCCACAAGGAGCGGCTGAAGGCAATGAAG
>NZ_JBNPJT010000073.1:0-425 GCF_050312595.1 Pseudomonas sp. UM16
TTGCACCGCCGATTCCGCCAATAATCATTTTTCTAACCTTTTCTTTGCTAATTCAAAAAATCTTCTTCCAGTTCGCAACCGCAAAATCTCCGACCATGTTTTAAGGCGGCAACGCCTGTTGTGCCGCTGCCCATAAAAGGGTCAAAAATTAAATCTCCGATATTTGAAGCCGATAGTATGCAGCGTTCAAGTAAGGAGAGTGGTTTTTGTGTCGGATGTTTGCCGAATGTTTTTTCGGTTTTATTTGGTGGAGGAAATGTCCAAACACATTTCATCTGTTTGCCATTATTTTGTGCTTTCATCATTTCATAATGAAACGTATGTTTGGCTTTTTTATTTTTCTTTGCCCATAAGATTGTTTCTGTCGAATGGGTAAAGAAACGGCAGGACAAATTAGGGGGAGGATTGGGTTTTTCCCAAGTAAT
>NZ_JBNPJT010000074.1:0-424 GCF_050312595.1 Pseudomonas sp. UM16
AATTTTCGCATGAGCCCGAATTGTTGGGTTGGACAATTCGGGCGCGTAATTACAATACGTTTGTAGCTAATTGCATGCTTTTGTTTATGGCTGTATTGAATGTTGGGGCCGCGTTCATCATGTACTCGGTGTACGCGGGGATGAGTCAGCCTTGGCGAACATTATCTTGCGTTTTTTTTTATACGTTGATGTTGATTGTGACTTTGTCCATGACTCATCAGCGGATGAAGTTTGCCTATCGCGTTACTAAGTCCGGATTGGAACATTGTGAGTGGAAAGACTTCCCGGAGTGGGCCCTGACATTTTTGAAGTGGCTTGCGGGGGTAACGGCGGTTTTCTTCGTTTTTATGGCAACCATTGATCCGTCATTCTTGCTCGGCGCGTTGATAGGCCCAGGCGGGGTGGGTTTGACGTATCTCTCAAT
>NZ_JBNPJT010000075.1:0-400 GCF_050312595.1 Pseudomonas sp. UM16
GCAATGCGTTGGCCTTTGGCGTCCTGACGGCTGCTCGGCAAGCCACGTGCGGTGCGCAACAGGCGTGTGATCTGGCCCTTGCCGTCGGCGTGGCTGAGCACCTGACCATAGACGTTGTAGGTAAAGCTTTCCGCGCTGCCGTCCGGATGGTTGACGCGCAGTACTTCACCGTCTGCCTTGCGCTCCAACGTGGTGGTCTGGTTCAGCGCATCGGTCACTGCCACCAGATACTGGCGCTCATCGTAGCGATAGCGGGTGCTTTTACCCGAGCAGTCCTGATAGCGCTCGACCTGGGCGAACGCGTTCCACCACAGGTATTTGGCTTTGTGGTTGGCATCGATGATGGTGTGTGGCAAGCCATCGTCGCTGTTCAGGTACTCGGTCAACTGGCCCAGGGCAT
>NZ_JBNPJT010000076.1:0-397 GCF_050312595.1 Pseudomonas sp. UM16
GTGAAGAAGCGCTTCAAGCTCACCGCCACCGGCAAGGTGAAGCACGGTGTGGCCGGCAAGCGCCACCGGCTGATCAGCCACAACGCCAAGTATATCCGCCAGAACCGCGGCACCTCCGTGCTCGCCGATGCCGATGTCGCGCACATCAAGGCATGGGCGCCCTACGGTCTGAAGTAAGGAGGGCCTGAGAAATGGCACGAGTTAAGCGTGGTGTAACCACCAAGGCCAAGCACAAGAACATCCTGGAGCAGGCGAAGGGCTATCGCGGTCGTCGCAAGAACACGATCCGCATCGCCCGTCAGGCCGTCGAGAAGGCCGGCCAGTACGCCTATCGCGACCGCAAGGTTAAGAAGCGGACCTTCCGTGGTCTGTGGATCCAGCGCATCAACGCCGGCGT
>NZ_JBNPJT010000077.1:0-392 GCF_050312595.1 Pseudomonas sp. UM16
ACGCAATCCCAAGTCACACCGCAAAGTGTTTTGGGCAAGGCGGTGCACTACCTGGCGAACAACTGGAGTCGGCTGGAACGCTATGTCGAGGCCGGCCATTTGCCGATCGACAACAACCTGGCGGAGCGTGCGATAAAGCCGTTTGTCATTGGGCGCAAAGCCTGGCTGTTCAGCGACACGCCCAAAGGTGCCACGGCTAGCGCGCAGATCTACAGCTTGGTCGAGACCGCCAAGGTCAACGGCCAGGAGCCCTATACGTGGCTGCGCCACGTACTGGAGCGGCTGCCGCATGCCTCGTCGGTAGCAGACTACGAAGCGCTGCTGCCGTGGAACTGCTCGCCAGAGATGCCACAGTAACCGGCTACCCAAGGGCTGGATAGGTGGGGTTCATG
>NZ_JBNPJT010000078.1:0-390 GCF_050312595.1 Pseudomonas sp. UM16
CACAGCGAAGTCGGTACCGGCAGCCAAATGGAAATCGGCACCCGTTTCGCCACTTTGGTCAAACGCGCCGACCAAACCCAAGATATGAAATACGTCATCCAAAACGTTGCCCACAATTTCGGCAAAACCGCCACCTTTATGCCCAAACCGATTATGGGCGACAACGGCAGCGGTATGCACGTCCACCAATCCATTTGGAAAGACGGTCAAAACCTGTTCGCAGGCGACGGCTATGCCGGTTTGTCCGATACCGCGCTCTACTACATCGGCGGCATCATCAAACACGCCAAAGCCCTGAACGCGATTACCAATCCGTCCACCAACTCCTACAAACGCCTCGTGCCGCACTTTGAAGCACCGACCAAATTGGCCTATTCCGCCAAAAACCGT
>NZ_JBNPJT010000079.1:0-389 GCF_050312595.1 Pseudomonas sp. UM16
GCCAGCATCGGCGGCGTGATTTTCACAGGCTCGACCGAAGTGGCGCGCCTGATCAACAAAGCCCTTGCCAAACGCGGCGACAATCCCGTCCTGATTGCCGAAACCGGCGGACAAAACGCCATGATTGTCGATTCCACCGCACTTGCCGAACAAGTCTGCGCCGACGTATTGAACTCCGCCTTCGACAGCGCGGGACAACGCTGCTCCGCCCTGCGTATCTTATGCGTCCAAGAAGACGTTGCCGACCGTATGCTCGACATGATCAAAGGCGCGATGGACGAACTCGTCGTCGGCAAACCGATTCAGCTCACTACCGATGTCGGCCCCGTCATCGATGCCGAAGCGCAGCAAAACCTGTTGAACCACATCAACAAAATGAAAGGCGTTGC
>NZ_JBNPJT010000007.1:0-273744 GCF_050312595.1 Pseudomonas sp. UM16
TTTAAGCACCGCGGACTCACAGCTTGCCATCCATCTCTCTCACCCTAGAGTTTACTTCCGGCCATAGACACAAGCGGAAGTGTCTACTTGAACCTGCGTTCTACACCTTTTTCCACCAGAATCTTCGCCGCAATCTCTTCCACCGAGAAATGAGTGGAGTTGATGTTGGCAATGTTCTCGCGCCGGAACAGGTTCTCCACCTCGCGAACTTCAAACTCGCACTGAGCAAAGCTGGAATAACGGCTGTTGGGCTTGCGCTCGTGGCGAATCGCCGTCAGGCGGTCCGGGTCAATGGTCAGGCCGAACAGCTTGTGATGGTATTTTTTCAACACCGACGGCAGTTGCAGACGCTCCATGTCGTCTTCGGTCAGCGGGTAGTTGGCCGCACGGATGCCGAATTGCATGGCCATGTACAGACAGGTCGGGGTCTTGCCGCAGCGTGACACGCCGACCAGGATCAGGTCAGCCTTGTCGTAGTAGTGGGTGCGCGCACCGTCGTCGTTGTCCAGGGCGAAGTTGACCGCCTCGATGCGCTCCATGTAGTTGGAGTTGCCGCCGATGGAGTGGGACTTGCCCACCGAATACGACGAGTGCGCGGTCAACTCCTGCTCCAACGGCGCCAGGAACGTCGAGAAAATGTCGATCATGAAACCATTGGAAGTGGCCAGGACCTCACGGATATCCTGGTTTACGATGGTGTCGAAGATGATCGGACGGACACCGTCCTTTTCTGCGGCGCTGTTGATTTGTTGTACCATGACCTGCGCTTTTTCCACGCTGTCGATGTACGGACGTGTGAATTTATTGAATGGAATGGTATCGAATTGCGCGAGAAGACTTTGTCCCAGCGTCTCGGCTGTGATGCCGGTGCCATCGGAGATAAAGAAAGCAGATCGTTTCATTTGCGCCTTGGGCCTTAAGCTGGTGACGAATCTTGTTTATGATAGGTTCGGTTTGCCGAACGCGGTTCGTCGGCATTCTCACTTATTTTCCGGGTCCAGGCCACAAGCGCCCGGCCAAGCCAGAGCTGGCAGGCGGGCGTCCTGAGCTTTTCCAACACAGTTAGTGGAGAGATCACCTTGGTAGAGTACGTAGTTTCCCTCGATAAGCTCGGCGTCCATGATGTGGAGCATGTGGGGGGCAAGAACGCATCCCTCGGCGAGATGATCAGTAACCTCGCGGGTGCCGGTGTGTCGGTTCCCGGCGGCTTTGCCACTACGGCTCAGGCGTACCGTGATTTTCTCGAGCAGAGCGGGCTGAACGCCCAGATCCACGCCGCGCTGGACGCGCTGGATGTCGATGACGTCAATGCCCTGGCCAGGACCGGCGCGCAAATCCGCCAATGGATCATGGAAGCCGAGTTCCCGGAGCGGCTGAACAGCGAAATTCGCACCGCCTTTGCCGAAATGTCCCAGGGCAACCCGAACATGGCCGTTGCCGTGCGTTCTTCGGCCACCGCCGAAGACCTGCCAGACGCCTCGTTCGCCGGTCAGCAGGAAACCTTCCTGAACATTCGTGGCGTCGAAAACGTTATTCGCGCCGCCAAGGAAGTATTCGCCTCGCTGTTTAACGACCGCGCCATTTCCTACCGTGTGCACCAGGGCTTTGACCATAAGCTGGTCGCCTTGTCGGCCGGTGTACAGCGTATGGTGCGCTCGGAAACCGGCACCGCCGGGGTAATGTTCACCCTCGACACCGAATCGGGCTTCCGCGATGTGGTGTTCATCACCGGCGCCTATGGCCTGGGCGAAACCGTGGTGCAAGGTGCGGTCAACCCGGACGAGTTCTATGTCCACAAGGGCACGCTGGAAGCCGGTCGTCCGGCCATCCTGCGCCGCAACCTGGGCAGCAAAGCAATCAAGATGATCTACGGCGAAGAAGCCAAGGCCGGTCGCTCGGTCAAGACCGTTGATGTCGACAAGGCCGATCGCACCCGTTTCTGCCTGAGCGACGCTGAAGTCAGCGAGCTGGCCAAGCAGGCGATGATCATCGAGAAGCACTATAAGTGCCCGATGGACATCGAATGGGCCAAAGATGGTGACGACGGTAAGCTGTACATCGTTCAGGCCCGCCCTGAAACCGTGAAAAGCCGCGCCCAGGCCAATGTCATGGAGCGCTACCTGCTCAAGGAAACCGGCACCGTTCTGGTTGAAGGTCGTGCCATTGGCCAGCGCATCGGCGCTGGCAAGGTACGGATCATCAAGGACGTCTCGGAAATGGACAAGGTCCAGCCGGGTGACGTGCTGGTCTCGGACATGACCGACCCGGACTGGGAACCGGTAATGAAGCGCGCCAGCGCTATTGTCACCAACCGTGGCGGGCGTACCTGTCACGCGGCGATCATTGCCCGTGAACTGGGTATTCCGGCAGTCGTCGGTTGCGGCAACGCCACCCAACTGCTCAAGGATGGTCAGGGCGTGACCGTTTCCTGCGCCGAAGGCGATACCGGCTTTATCTTCGAGGGCGAGCTGGGCTTTGATGTGCGCCAGAACTCTGTCGATGCCATGCCTGATCTGCCATTCAAGATCATGATGAACGTTGGCAACCCGGACCGTGCGTTCGATTTTGCCCAGTTGCCCAACGCCGGTGTCGGCCTGGCGCGTCTGGAGTTCATCATCAACCGCATGATCGGTGTGCACCCCAAGGCGTTGCTGAACTACGCTGGCTTGCCGCCTGAGCTCAAAGAAAGCGTCGATAAGCGCATCGCCGGTTACAACGACCCGGTCGGCTTCTATGTCGAGAAACTGGTCGAGGGTATCAGCACCTTGGCGGCGGCGTTCTGGCCGAAGAAGGTCATCGTGCGCCTGTCGGACTTCAAGTCCAACGAGTATGCCAACCTGATCGGCGGCAAGCTCTACGAGCCGGAAGAAGAAAACCCGATGCTGGGCTTCCGTGGTGCCTCGCGCTACATCAGTGAAGCCTTCCGTGACTGCTTCGAGCTGGAGTGCCGTGCCCTCAAGCGCGTGCGCAACGAAATGGGGCTGACCAACGTCGAGATCATGGTGCCGTTCGTGCGCACCCTGGGCGAAGCCAGTCAGGTTGTCGACCTGCTTGCCGAAAATGGCCTGGCCCGTGGTGACAACGGCCTGCGCGTGATCATGATGTGCGAGCTGCCATCCAACGCCATCCTTGCCGAAGAGTTCCTCGAGTACTTCGACGGCTTCTCCATCGGTTCCAACGACCTGACGCAGTTGACCCTGGGCCTGGACCGTGACTCGGGGATCATTGCGCACCTGTTCGATGAGCGTAACCCGGCGGTGAAGAAGCTGCTGGCCAATGCCATCCAGGCCTGTAACAAGGCTGGCAAGTACATCGGCATCTGCGGTCAGGGGCCATCCGACCACCCAGACCTGGCCAAGTGGCTGATGGAACAGGGTATTGAAAGCGTTTCGCTGAACCCGGACTCGGTACTCGAGACCTGGTTCTTCCTGGCCGAAGGTCAGGCAGCGAACTGATGCGTTGAACCGGAGCCTTCACCTGGCCTTTTTGGCCGGTGAAGGTTTCGACCGTATTCCAGGGCGTGTTCCAGTGATGGATCCCGCCCTTTTTCGTGCAAGAAACCTATGCAAAGCAGCAGCACTCTATTTCCCGTGGCCTTGCTCAGCGCCGAACGCCGGGGTGACCTGAGCGAAGATGTCTACCGGATCAAGGCCGCAAACAGCCCAGACCCCACTGTTGAACTGGCAGTGACCCGTTTGGGTATGGCTGATCAGACCGAGGTGCGTGGCGCCCCGGTGATTTTGCTGCATGGCAGTTTTTCCAATCGACGTTTCTGGTATTCACCTCGGGGTATTGGCCTCGGGGCGTACTTGGCACGTGCCGGTTTTGATGTGTGGATTCCGGAAATGCGCGGTCATGGCCTGTCACCGCGCAATCACGCTTATCGCCATAACCGTGTCGCCGACTATGCCCGTTACGATTTGCCGGTCATCGCCGCCTTTGTCAGCGAGCAGTGTGGCCGCGCCGCGCACTGGCTGGGCCACTCTCTGGGCGGTACCACCCTGGCGGCCGCGCTCGGCGGAAAGTATCTGGGGGCTGAACAGGTCGCCAGTGCGGCGTTCTTCGGTACCCAGGTCAGTCGTACCTATTGGCCGTTGAAGTTGCCGCCAGTGGAGTGGGGCGGGCGTCTGTTGCTCAAGCGCTTCGGGCAAATTTCCGGGGCGCGGCTCAAGCGTGGCCCGGAGGATGAACCGATCGGCTTGGCGCTGGAAAGCATGCGCTGGTTTGGTCTGTTCGGCCGTTTCGGCGACAAGGATGCAGACTGGTGGGCCGGCTTGGCCGCGGTTGACCTACCCGTGTTGGCAGTGGCAGGCGCCGGCGATCATCAAGACCCAGTGTGGGCCTGCCGCAAGCTCTTCGATCAGTTGGGCAGCCAACATAAGCAATTTGTTCGTTTGGGGCGTGAACAGGGTTTCGACAACTTTGGTCACGTCGATATGCTGGTCAGCAAGCCGGCGCAGACGCAGGTCTGGCCGCTGGTCGAACGCTGGCTGCTTAACCCATTGGCGGCTGTGAGCGAAGACGCTGCGCAACAGGTGACCGGATCGGCGCCGACGTGTAGCCTTGAGCCTAAAGCTTGACCGCTGGGCCTCGTTAACTGATTGAAACTGTGACATCCCATTGTCTTGGCAATTGACAGGAGTTTCCCATGCAATATCTCACCCCCGATTTGTGCGACGCCTACCCGGAGCTGGTGCAGGTGCTGGAGCCGATGTTCAGTAACTTCGGTGGCCGCGATTCCTTCGGTGGTGAGATCGTCACCATCAAGTGCTTTGAGGACAACTCGCTGGTCAAGGAGCAGGTCGAGCTTGATGGCAAAGGCAAAGTGCTGGTGGTCGATGGCGGCGGCTCGCTGCGTCGGGCGCTGCTAGGCGATATGCTCGCCGAAAAAGCCGCGAAGAATCACTGGGAAGGCCTGGTGATCTACGGTTGCGTGCGCGATGTCGATGTCCTGGCGCAAACCGACGTCGGCGTGCAAGCACTGGCCAGTCATCCGATGAAAACCGACAAGCGTGGAATCGGCGATCTCAATGTGGTGGTGAATTTTGCCGGCGTGACCTTTCGCCCCGGTGAATACGTTTACGCTGACAACAATGGCGTGATTGTCTCGCCAAGTCCGTTGAAAATGCCTGAATAAGCCGCTGTAAGCCGTTGGGTGGAGTAGGGATGTTCGAGGAAGAAAACGCGCAGTGGGGTCTTGTGCATGCCCTGGTGCTGGATGGAAACGGCGGTGCGCGTTCGATCGCTCGAACTGAACTGGACGCCCTTGAGCTGCAGCCACAGGAAAGCCTGTGGCTGCATTGGGATCGCAGTCACCCGCAAACCCGTACCTGGTTGCGCCACGACAGCGGCTTGAACGAGTTCGCCTGCGACCTGCTGCTTGAGGAAAATACCCGGCCACGGCTGTTGCCGCTGGCGGATGCGCAGATGCTGCTGTTCCTGCGTGGGGTCAACCTCAACCCAGGTGCCGAGCCCGAAGACATGGTCTCGGTGCGCATCTTCGCCCAGGCTCAGCGTGTGATTTCGCTGCGCTTGCGGCCATTGCGCGCCAGTGATGAGCTGCTCCAGCAACTGACTGATGGGCGCGGGCCAAAAACCGCCTCCGAGCTGCTGTTGACCATGGCGCAGTTGCTGACCGAAAAAGTCCAGGCGCTGATTAGCGACCTTTCAGAGGTGGTCGATCTGGAGGAAGAGAAGCTCGAAGCGGACAAACGCTATGCTCCGGATCAGGGCAGTCTCCAGCAAATTCGCCGCCGTGCTGCCGGGTTGCGACGTTTTCTCAACCCGCAGCGGGAAATCTATGCACAGCTGGCGCGCAACAAATGGACCTGGTTCGCCGCCGATGATGCCGACTACTGGAATGAGCTCAACAACAGCCTGACCCGCTACCTCGAAGAGCTGGAACTGACTCGTGAGCGGGCTGCGCTGGTGTTGGAGAGTGAAGACCGCCGGCGTGCCGAGCGAATGAACCGGACCATGTACCGCTTTGGCATCATTACCTGCATTTTTCTGCCTATGAGCTTCGTCACCGGGCTGTTGGGTATCAACGTTGGTGGAATTCCCGGTGCTGAAAGCCCTTATGGCTTCCTCTTCGCCAGTTTGCTGGTGCTGGGGTTGGCGCTGGGGCAATGGTGGCTGTTTCGCCGCCTGCGGTGGGTGTGATTCGGTGCATTCTGTGAACATTCAGTCACGAACTGTCCGCCTGGTTCATGTGACCCGCCTTGCGAGCGCCTCGTCTTTAACAGATATTGCGCGAGGTGCCCATGCACGATCCGTTTGAAGAATCCCTGCGAGACCTGCTCAAGTCTTCGCCGTCCGGCCACGACCGCGACGATGATGCTTGCCTTGGGCGCGTCCTGAAAACCGCCAACCGTCAGGTTGGTGCGGGCGATCTGTTCAGCCTGCTTGGCCGCTGGAGCCAGGCGTTGATGATTGCCGTTAACAACGGCTCGGCGCATGTTGCGCCGGTCCGCCGTAACGCTACCGCCCGTAAAGCTGATAAGGCCGATTGACTATGGAACTTAATCTCTGGACTCAGAGCTTACTCACCGCGATGACCGCGTTGTGGACCAAAGTGGCGAACTTCATCCCTAATTTGTTTGGCGCCCTGGTTGTTGTGCTGCTCGGTTTTGTCGTGGCCAAGTTGCTCGACACCTTGCTCTCCAAGTTGCTGGCCAAGCTCGGGCTAGACCGCCTGATGGGCGGCACCGGCTTGACCAAGATGCTCGACCGGGTTGGTATCCAGGTGCCGATCTCGACCTTGATTGGCAAGATTGTCTACTGGTTCGTGTTGTTGATTTTCCTCGTTTCGGCCGCTGAATCTCTGGGCCTTGAGCGAGTTTCGGCTACGCTCGACATGCTCGCTCTGTATCTGCCCAAAGTGTTTGGTGCGGCCTTGGTGCTGTTGGCCGGTGTACTACTGGCACAGTTGGTCAACGGCCTGGTGCGTGGCGCTGCCGAAGGCATTGGCCTTGAGTACGCAGCTGGCGTCGGACGTATTGCCCAGGGCCTGGTCATTATCATCAGTATTTCAGTGGCAATCAGCCAGCTTGAAGTCAAGACCGACCTGCTCAACCATGTGATTGTCATCGGATTGATTACCGTTGGTCTGGCTGTTGCGTTGGCGATGGGCCTGGGCAGTCGTGAAATTGCCGGGCAGATTTTGGCTGGAATTTATGTCCGTGAACTCTATCAAGTAGGCCAACATGTGCAGGTTGGAGAGGTTGAGGGGCAGATTGAAGAGATCGGTACGGTCAAGACGACCCTGCTGACCGACGACGGCGAGTTGGTCTCGTTGTCTAACCGGATTCTTCTCGAGCAGCGAGTCAATAGCCGCTAACCGGGTAAATCCTGCTAATGTATGCCGCCGCAAAATTACCCCAGGCAGGGGTAAGCGGCGACATTGACCTGACTGTCGGCCAGATTCGTTTTGAATAAAGTTCACTCGCTGCCCATGCGTTACGACCCCCGCGAGCTCACTGATGAGGAGTTGGTGGCGCGTTCGCATGAGGAGCTGTTTCATGTTACTCGCGCGTATGAAGAGCTCATGCGGCGCTACCAGCGGACTCTTTTTAACGTCTGTGCACGTTACTTGGGGAACGATCGGGATGCTGACGATGTCTGTCAGGAGGTGATGCTCAAGGTGCTCTATGGCCTGAAGAACTTCGAGGGCAAATCGAAGTTCAAGACTTGGCTCTACAGCATCACCTATAACGAATGCATCACCCAGTACCGCAAGGAGCGGCGCAAGCGTCGACTGATGGATGCCTTGAGTTTGGATCCACTCGAGGAGGCCTCGGAAGAGAAGGCACCGAAACCTGAAGAGAAGGGTGGGCTAGATAAATGGCTAGTGCATGTAAATCCGATTGATCGGGAAATTCTGGTGCTACGATTTGTCGCAGAACTGGAATTTCAGGAAATCGCCGATATCATGCATATGGGCCTTAGCGCAACGAAAATGCGGTACAAACGTGCGCTAGACAAGCTACGCGAGAAATTTGCGGGCCTTACTGAAACTTAGTGGTGCGCAAATATCTCTAACGTACCGGCAAGTTCTGCTAGACTTGTCGTCGAGTTGTCCCCCGGATGTTGGTGGGACTGCTTAACTATCACCAGATGGGGATTTAACGGATGAAATTGAAAAACACCTTGGGCTTGGCCATTGGTTCTCTTGTAGCCGTAACTTCGCTCGGCGCTCTGGCACAAGGCCAAGGCGCGGTTGAGATCGAAGGTAACGTTACCAAGCAGTACTACGATAGCGAGCGCAATTTTCAGAATGACGGCACCAACCCAGGTGTTCGCCTCGGTTACTTCCTGACCGACGACCTGTCGCTGGATCTGGGCTACAACGAAACTCACAACGTTCGTGGCGATGTCTTCAACAAGGACATCAAAGGTTCCAAAGCCAAGCTCGACGCTACCTACCACCTCGGCACCGTAGGCGATGCAGTACGTCCTTACGTTTCCGCTGGTTTCGCTCACGAGAGCATCGGCCAGAGCTTCAACAACGGCCGTGACCACTCCACCTTCGCCAACGTTGGCGCGGGTGCCAAGTGGTACATCACCGACATGTTCTTCGCCCGTGCTGGCGTTGAAGCCATGTACAACATCGACAACGGCAACACCGAGTGGGGTCCAACCCTCGGTCTGGGTCTGAACTTCGGTGGTAGCGGTGGCGCAGCTCCTGCTCCTGCTCCAGTTGCTGAAGTTTGCTCCGACAGCGACAACGACGGCGTTTGCGACAACGTCGACAAGTGCCCTGACACCCCAGCCAACGTTACCGTTGACGCTGACGGCTGCCCAGCTGTTGCTGAAGTCGTACGTGTTGAGCTGGACGTCAAGTTCGACTTCGACAAGTCGGTCGTCAAGCAGAACAGCTACGGTGACATCAAAAACCTGGCTGACTTCATGAAGCAGTACCCACAGACCACCACCACTGTTGAAGGTCACACTGACTCCGTCGGTCCTGACGCTTACAACCAGAAGCTGTCTGAGCGTCGTGCAAACGCCGTTAAGCAGGTTCTGACCAACGAGTACGGTGTTGAGTCGACTCGCGTTGAGTCGGTTGGTTACGGTGAAACCCGTCCGGTTGCTGACAACGCCACCGACGCTGGTCGCGCTGTTAACCGTCGCGTAGAAGCACAAGTAGAAGCTCAAGCCAAGTAATTGGTAAGCGCTTCACAGAAAAGCCCGGCTTAGGCCGGGCTTTTCTTTGCCTGCGATTCAGGCGGGTATCTGCAGTAGAGCGCTGGCTGCGGCGCCTTGGGCAGCCACTTGGCCAATCACCAGAACGGCCGGACTGCAGAGTTTGAAACGCTCAGCGTCTTCGCACAGTTGCCTTAGCGAGCTGCGTTGTTCACGTTGCTGGGGTAGGGAAGCGTTCTCTATCATCGCCACCGGCGTATTGGCCGCCAGGCCGCCCGCCAGCAGCCCCTGCTGGACTTCGGCGAGTTTACTCACGCCCATATACACCACAAGGGTGGTACCGCCTTGCGCGAGCCCCTGCCAGTTCAGCGGGCTATCATCCTGAGTGTGTGCGGTGACCAGGGTTACGCCGCGGCTGACGCCGCGCAAGGTCAGGGAAATCCCACATTGGCTCGCCCCGGCAAGGCCCGCAGTGATGCCATTAACCAATTCCGCCTCGACACCATGGGCCTGCAGCCACGTGGCTTCTTCCCCGCCACGACCAAAGATGCACGGATCACCTCCCTTGAGTCTGGCCACACAGCGGCCCTGACGCGCATAGCGCAGCATCAGGCGCTGGATGAACGCTTGCGGGGTGGAGCGACAACCTCCGCGTTTGCCTACGGCGATCACTCGCGCCTGAGGGCAGTGTTCGAGGATCTGCAGGTTGACCAGGTCATCGATCAGCACCACCTCGGCTTCCCCCAGGGCGCGCACTGCCTTGAGTGTCAACAGCTCTGGATCACCAGGGCCCGCACCAATCAGCCAGACTTTCGCATTCATTGGGTATTCCTCATCGGCAAGGGCGCTGTCAGCCTTTTAGCAGGCAGATCAGCAGAACTAGGTTGAGTAACAAGGACAGCAGCGCCAGAGCGCGCCAGACTTTTAGCGGCTCACGTTCGAGCAGCGGACGTGGGCGTATGCTTAGTTGTTGGCGCTCGCCTTGTTCGAGCAACAACAGCCACTGCTCGGCGGTTTCAAAGCGCTGTTGCGGATCGGCGAGCAGTGCTAGTGACAGGTTGTGCTCCAGCCATTGCGGCACGTCGGGGCGATAGCGCCCAGCACTGACGGGTTGACTGAAGCGAGGGCGTTGAAAGGCTTCGATTTCGCCGTAGGGGTAGTGCCCGGTCAGCAAGTAGAACAGCGTTACGCCAACACTGTAGAGGTCTTGCTGGGCACTTGGTGGTTCGCCGTCGAAGGCTTCCGGGGCAATGAACGATGGGGTGCCCGGCAGCTCGTGGGCGCGGTCCTCGGACAGGCCAGGGCAGTAGGCCAGACCGAAATCCAGCAGACGCAGTTGGCCGTCTTCGCTCAGGTGCAGGTTCTCAGGTTTGATGTCGCGGTGGAGGATGTTGCGCCGGTGCAACAGGCCCACTGCCTGCAGTAGTTGCTGGGCCAACGATTGCCATTGCGCCAGCGGCAGTGGCCCAGCGTCGACGAACAATTGCGCGAGGGTCCGGCCCGGATATTCACGCATCAAATAGTACAAGTGCTGGCGTTGGCTAGCCGGGTGAACTTCAGGGAAGTAACGTCCGGCAACCCGTCGCAGAAACCATTCTTCAAGCAGCAGGCTTTGCAGCGCGCCAGGTTCATCCTGGCGTTGTTCCGGCAGGGTTTTGAGCAGCCAGGCTTGCTGTTGGTTGTCGTGAACACGATAAAGCAGCGACTGGCGGCTGTGGCTGAGCGGTGCATCAACGGTCCAGCCATCAATCACTTGAGCGTTGCGCAAGGCCACTGGTAACGGCCATTGCTGCAGTTGCGCCAGGGAGTCGCCGAGGTTACTGGCACCCAGTCGCTCGACGCGCACCAGCAAAGCACTGGCGTTGTCCTGGCTGCCACTGTGATGAGCTGAACTGACCAGAGTCTGCGCCGCATCCTGCAGGTCAAGCTGTTCACGCAACACCGCCCTGATCTGCGACTCACTGAAACTGGCCCAAACACCATCGCTGAGCAGGACAAAACACTCGCCGGCATGCAAGTCACCTTCCAGGTAGTCGACCTGTACGTGCTGATCAAGGCCCAGGGCACGCTTTAGTACATGCTGCATGCCCGGTTGATCCCAGACGTGATCCTCGCTGATGCGTTGCAGTTGCCCGGCGGCCCAGCGATAGACCCGACAGTCGCCGACATGCGCCAGGGTGAAGCGGCGGCCACGGAGCACCAGGGCACTCAAGGTGGTCAGTAACGGCTGCCCGCCGCCATTGGCGCGCAGCCAGCGGTTCTGCGCCAGCAGCAGGCGGTCCAGGGCCTGGGCGACGCCCCAGGTGGGTGGTGTGGCGTAATAGTCCAGGGCCAATGCTTGCAGGCTCGCCCGCGCCGCCAGGCCGCCATCGGCACATTGGCTGACGCCGTCGGCGAGGGCGAACAAGTAGCCTTTGCTGGCGGCCAGTTCCGGGTTCGGCGTGACCAGGCGCAAAGCGTCCTGGTTCTCCTCGCGTGGCCCGGTAGCGCTGGCGTGGGCAAAGCTCAGTTGCAGGCTCATGACCCGGTCTCAGACGCGTGCTGCGGTCACTGCCGCCGAGCCCCAGGTGGTGCGCCAGCGTTGCTTGACGCCGTGCAGACCGAACCAGGCCAGTACGCCAAGACTGGCAAAGAGCCACAGCCCAAATTGGTAATCACCGCTGTGCTGCTTGATGGCGCCAAGGCCTGCGGCGAGCAGAAAACCGCCGATACCGCCGGCCATGCCGATCAAGCCGGTCATTACTCCGATCTCTTGGCGAAAGCGTTGCGGCACCAGTTGGAACACGGCGCCATTGCCTGCACCAAGGCCGAGCATGGCGCTGACGAACAGGGCCAGGGCCGCCACCGAACTTGGCAGGTTGAACCCGACTGCAGCAATACAGATGGCTGCCACGGTGTACATCGCCAGCAAGGTACGAATGCCGCCAAAGCGATCGGCCAGCGCGCCGCCCAAGGGGCGCATCAGGCTGCCAGCGAAGACGCAGGCGGCGGTGTAGTAGCCGGCCGTGACCGGGCTCAGGCCGTACTGGTCGTTGAAGTAGCCGGGCAGGGCGCTGGCCAGGCCGATGAAACCGCCAAAGGTGACACTGTAGAAGAACATGAACCACCAACTGTCGCGATCGCCCAGTGCTTTGAGGTAATCGGCGACGGCCTTGGGTTTGGGGCGTTGTGGGGCATTGCGCGCCAATAGGGCGAACAGTGCCAGGGTCAATATCAGGGGAATAACGGCAAGTCCGAAGACATTGTTCCAGCCAAAGCTGACGGCCAGCAGCGGCGCCAGCAGCGCGGCGAATACCGTGCCGGAGTTGCCGGCGCCGGCAATGCCCATGGCCTTGCCTTGGTGCTGGGGGGGATACCATTGCGAGGCCAGTGGCAGTGAAACGGCAAACGAGGCGCCAGCGACGCCAAGGAATACCCCCAGCAGCAACGCTTGCTCGTAGCTGTGAATACCCAGGTTCCAGGCGCAGAACAGGGCGATGATGACGATCAGCTGGCCAATCAGGCCGGCAGTTTTTGGTGACAGGCGATCTACCAGTATCCCCATGACGAAACGCAGGATGGCGCCGGCCAGAATTGGCGTGGCAACCATCATGCCGCGTTGTTGCGTGGTCAACTGCAGGTCGGTGGCGATTTGCACTGCCAGTGGGCCGAGCAGGTACCAGACCATGAAGCTAAGGTCGAAATATAGAAAGGCGGCGAACAGCGTGGGGATATGCCCGGACTTCCAGAAACTCGTATTCATCGAACACCTCGTTGAACATTGCACTGCAGGTCGTGCCCACAAAGGGGCAGAAACGAAAAAGACGTCGCCTCCCGACCCGCTGTGGCGAGGGGGATGCGACGTCTTTGTCGAGAAGGGCAACCGCCGTTGGCTACCAGTGCAAAAGATTCAGCAAGATGTGGGCCAGAGTGCGTTGGGGGTATTGAAGATGCCGATAGATTTTTTGTGTTTGAGATCGGTCCTACCCAAGCAAATCACTCATAGCAATAATTTGCTCAGCCACCTGCACCAGCTTCTGCTGCTTGCTCATGGCTTGTCGACGCATCAACGTATAAGCCTGCTCTTCATTACAGTCCTTCATCTTCATCAGCAGCCCCTTGGCCAGCTCGATGCGCTTACGCTCGGCCAACTGTTGGTCGCGAGCCTGCAGTTGAGCCTTGAGCGCCTGATCGCTCTCGAAACGGACCATCGCCACATCGAGGATCGGTTGCAGTCGGGCGGCATGAATGCCTTCGACGATATAAGCGCTGACTCCCGCCTGGATCGCCTGGCGCATCACTTTCGGGTCATGCTCATCAGTAAACATGACGATCGGACGCGGTCGGTCACGGCTGACCAGGATCACTTGCTCCATGACGTCACGGCCCGGTGACTCGGTATCGATCAGAATCACATCCGGACGCACCGTTTCGACGCGTGCTGGCAGGTCAATGGTCAGCCCTGACGCTTCAATGACTTCAAAACCCGCCTCAACCAGCGCGCACTTCAAGCGCCCGACCTTCTTCGCGGTATCGTCGATCAACAGGATTCGCAGCATAGTGGCGTCCCCTTCTCAGCGATGGGCATGGGCGCCAGGCCTTTCGGCCAGCGCGTGCAGGGCAAAACTACGGGCGTAGCCTGCGGGGTCGCTGCCATCTCAATAGCGGCCATCGATCAACTGGCTACGGCGCATGTTGTGCTCGGGGCACGGCACGCCGATGGCGCTGGCGGCGTCGCGGTACAGCGCCAGTTGTTGCACCTGGCGCGCCATGCTCAGGTAGTCGGGATCTTCACGTAGCAGGCCCCAACGGCGGAACTGAGTCATGAACCACATGCCATCAGACAGGTAGGGCAGGTTGGCCCGGCCTTGGTCGTGCAGGCGCAAGCCATGAGGGTCGTACCAGTGATTGCCCAGGCCGTCATGGTAGTCACCGAGCAGACGTGGCTCGATGCTGCTCAAGGGCGCATCAAGATAGGCGTTGCCACTGAGCAACTGTGCAGTGCTGTGACGGTTTTCAGGGCTCTGTTCGATGAAACGGCTGGCAGCCAGGATCGCTTTTATCAACGCCCTCGCCGTATTGGGGTATTGCTCGACAAACTCGCGGGTACAGCCCAGGACTTTTTCTGGATGATCAGGCCAGATTGATTGGCTGGTGGCGAGTGTGAAGCCTTGGCCCTGGGCGACGGCATCCGCCGACCAGGGCTCACCGGCACAAAAACCGTCGATGCGCCCGGCTCGCAGGTGCGCGAGCATTTGTGCGGGCGGCACGACCACGCTGTTGACGTCGTGCAGCGGGTGGATGCCTTGGCTGGCGAGCCAGTAATACAGCCACATGGCGTGGGTGCCAGTTGGAAAGGTCTGGGCAAAGGTCAGTTTTGTCCTGCTTTGGTGCACATAGCGTTTCAGCGCCTCGGGACGGGTCACGCCTTGACGCTGCAATGCCATCGACAGATGGATGCCTTGGGCGTTCTGGTTCAGCCCCATCAGCACCGCCATGTCAGTGGCACTGGTGCCGCCAATGCCCAGGTGCACGGCATAGATCAGCCCGTACGGGCTGTGGGCGGCGTCCAGTTCACCGCTGACCAGCTTGTCGCGCAAGCCCGCCCAGGAACTCTGGCGCTTGAGGTTCAGGCTCAGGCCGTAGGGCTGGGCAAAGCCTTGGGTCGCGGCGACCACCACCGAAGCGCAATCGCTCAGGGCCATGAAACCGATGTCCAGGCTGGGCTTTTCCGGGGCATCGCTGCCGTTTACCCAGGCCAGGGGAGTGAGGGGGATGTCGATGTTCACAGCGTCGCGCCTGTATCAAAGGTCAGGCCGGGTCACTCGCGTGGCCGGTGTCTAGGCTCAACAAAGCAACGCATATGCCAAGGCGGCGCTGTCCCCCGGACGACGCCGCCTATATAATCGCCCCCTCACTCACGTCGAGCTAAGCCCGCCCATGTATACCCTGGCCCGCCAGCTACTGTTCAAGCTCTCCCCGGAGACCTCCCATGACTTGTCCCTGGACCTGATCGGCGCCGGTGGCCGCCTGGGTCTGAACGGCCTGTTGACCAAGGCTCCGGCCTCGTTGCCAGTCACCGTCATGGGCCTGGAGTTTGCCAACCCGGTGGGGCTGGCGGCCGGCCTGGACAAGAACGGCGCGGCCATCGATGGTTTTGCCCAGCTGGGGTTCGGTTTTGTCGAGATCGGCACGGTCACCCCGCGTCCGCAGCCGGGCAATCCCAAGCCACGCCTGTTTCGCCTGCCGCAAGCTGAAGCGATCATCAACCGCATGGGCTTCAACAACCTCGGCGTCGATCATTTGCTCACGCGTGTGCAGGCGGCGAAATACCGCGGCATTCTCGGCATCAACATCGGCAAGAACTTCGACACCCCGGTCGAGCGCGCGGTGGATGACTACCTGATCTGCCTGGACAAGGTCTATAACCAGGCCAGCTACATCACCGTCAACGTCAGCTCGCCCAACACCCCAGGCCTGCGTAGCCTGCAGTTCGGCGATTCGCTCAAACAATTGCTCGATGCCCTGGCCGAACGCCGTGGGCAACTGGCTGTGCAGCATGGCAAACACGTACCGCTGGCAATCAAGATCGCGCCGGACATGAGCGACGAAGAAACTGCGCTGGTGGCTGGCGCATTGATCGAGTCGGGCATGGACGCGGTGATCGCGACCAATACCACGCTGGGTCGCGAAGGGGTAGAAGGTCTTCCGTACGGCGATGAAGCCGGCGGGCTGTCGGGCGCGCCGGTGCTGGAAAAGAGCACCCACATCGTCAAGGTGCTGGCTACTGAGTTGGCTGGCAAGTTGCCAATCATTGCCGCCGGTGGCATCACCGAGGGCAAGCATGCGGCGCAGAAAATTGCCGCTGGCGCCAGCCTGGTGCAGATCTATTCGGGGTTCATCTACAAGGGGCCAGCACTGATTCGCGAGGCTGTGGACGCTATTGCCGCCATGCCGCGCTGAGTCACCGGCATAAAAAAGGGCCCCTTGAAGGGGCCCCTGGGCCGTAGCCCGCCGCCCGGATGGGGCGTGCATGGTTAATCGAAGTTAAATCCTCGCTCAGCCAACGGCGTGAAGTTCGTTGAGTCTATGAATACCCGCAGTGCCGGTCATACCGTCCCAGTTGTCGCCGCGTCCTTCGCGCCAGCCATTGATCCATGCCTGGCGTACAGACGGTAGAGTAAAGGGGCAAAGCTCGCGGGATTTGCCGGTGACCCCATATTGGTAGCCACGTGAAAATGCTCGTTCCAACGGATCACGCTTAAGTCTTCTCATAGGGTGTTGCCCTCACTTGTTGACTGTAATGTCCCGTCGGCCTCTAGGAGGCCGGGCAGAATCGTTCTGCCGGTTTGCGCTCGCTGCCGGCGTCGCGAGCGAAAGTGTTGCCCCGTTGCGGTGACAACCTGAGATGAGTTCTAACCAATGCACGACACAGTGTGAATGATCGTTTTGTCATAAGGGCGTAACCTTTCTGAGGGTCACAGGATAAGTAAATAAATGCGTCAGAGTAGGGTTTGACGCAAAGCCCGCTATGATCAGGGTTTGACAAGCGTTGAGGTCACTTGGCCATTGCTAGGTGATAATTTGTAACAAGGCAGTCAATACGACGAAGGGTCATTTTTCACCCTGTAAATCGTGAAATTTTCATTCTGCCCAGCGATCAAAGACTTTTCTGCCCCTGGCATACGTCTGATTGCCTGGGTGGCCCGGCACTCCTAGGGTGCCATTCGAACGCTCGCTGGAAAGGTGTTCGATTAAACATCGGCAGGGCAATGCGCTTGCTCTCCACTAAATGCTCAAAGCACTGGATACCTCATGTCGGACCGTTTCGAACTCTACCTAACCTGCCCCAAAGGCCTTGAAGGCCTGCTCGCCGAAGAGGCCCGCGGCCTGGGCCTTGAAGAGGTGCGTGAACACACCTCGGCCATTCGTGGTTCAGCCGACATGGAAACCGCCTACCGGCTGTGCCTGTGGTCGCGTCTTGGCAACCGCGTGTTACTGGTGCTTAAGCGCTTCAACATGAAGAACGCCGATGACCTCTACGATGGCGTGAATGAGGTCGAATGGCAGGATCACCTGCAGGCCAGTGGTTCGCTGGCCGTTGAATTCAGCGGTCATGGTTCGGGTATCGATAACACCCATTTTGGTGCCCTGAAGGTCAAGGACGCCATTGTCGACAAGCTGCGTACCCGTGATGGCGAGCGTCCCTCTGTGGATAAGCTCAACCCGGATTTGCGCGTGCATCTGCGCCTGGATCGCGGCGAAGCGATTCTGTCCCTGGATCTCTCCGGTCACAGCCTGCACCAGCGTGGCTATCGCCTGCAGCAAGGCGCTGCGCCGCTCAAGGAAAACCTCGCCGCCGCAGTACTGATTCGCGCCGGCTGGCCGCGTATTGCCGCCGAAGGCGGAGCCTTGGCTGACCCGATGTGTGGTGTCGGCACCTTCCTGGTTGAGGCGGCAATGATCGCGGCCGACATCGCTCCCAACCTCAAACGTGAGCGCTGGGGTTTCAGCGCCTGGCTGGGTCACGTGCCAGCACTGTGGCGCAAACTGCATGATGAAGCACAGGCGCGGGCGCAGGCCGGTCTTGCCCGTCCACCACTGTGGATTCGCGGTTATGAGGCCGACCCACGCCTGATCCAGCCGGGGCGCAACAACGTCGAGCGCGCTGGCTTGAGCGACTGGGTGAAGATCTACCAGGGTGAGGTGGGCAGTTTCGAGCCGCGCCCTGATCAGAACCAGAAAGGCCTGGTGATCTGCAACCCACCTTATGGCGAGCGCCTGGGTGACGAAGCCAGCCTGCTGTACCTCTACCAGAACCTCGGTGAACGTTTGCGCCAATCTTGCCTGAACTGGGAGGCGGCGGTGTTTACCGGCGCGCCGGATTTGGGCAAGCGCATGGGTATTCGTAGCCACAAACAGTACGCGTTCTGGAACGGTGCACTGCCGTGCAAACTGCTGTTGATCAAGGTTCAGCCTGACCAGTTCGTCACCGGCGAGCGTCGGCAGCCTGAGCGTGATGCGCAGGGCAACGAAGCGCAGCGTTCACCTGCGGCGGTTGCCAGTGAGCCGGCGCGCTTGAGTGAAGGCGGGCAGATGTTCGCCAACCGCCTGCAGAAAAACCTCAAGCAGTTGGGCAAGTGGGCCAAGCGCGAACAGGTCAGTTGCTACCGCCTGTATGACGCCGACATGCCTGAGTACGCCCTGGCCATCGATCTGTATCAGGACTGGGTCCACGTTCAGGAGTACGCTGCACCGCGTTCAGTAGACCCGGAGAAGGCTCAGGCGCGTTTGTTTGATGCCCTGGCAGCAATTCCGCAGGCGCTGGGCATCGACCAGAGCCGGGTGGTGGTCAAGCGCCGCGAGCGTCAGAGCGGTACCCGTCAGTACGAGCGCCAAAGCACTCAAGGGCAGTTCCTGGAAGTCAGCGAGGGCGGCGTCAAGTTGCTGGTCAACCTTACCGACTACCTCGACACCGGTCTGTTCCTCGACCATCGGCCAATGCGCATGCGTATTCAGCGTGAGGCGGCCGGCAAGCGTTTCCTCAACCTGTTCTGCTATACCGCCACCGCCAGTGTTCACGCGGCCAAAGGCGGCGCACGCAGCACCACCAGCGTCGACCTGTCGCGGACCTATCTGGACTGGGCGCGGCGCAACCTGTCGCTCAACGGTTTCTCCGACAAGAACCGCCTGGAGCAGGGTGATGTCATGGCCTGGCTACAAGCCTGTCGTGACGAGTACGAGCTGATCTTCATCGATCCGCCGACGTTCTCCAACTCAAAACGCATGGAAGGCGTGTTCGACGTTCAGCGTGACCATGTGCAGTTGCTTGACCTGGCGGTCGCGCGCCTGGCACCTGGCGGGGTGCTGTACTTCTCCAACAACTTCCGTAAGTTCCAGCTTGATGAGCATCTCGCTGAGCGTTATGTCGTAGAGGAAATTACCGCCCAGACCCTGGACCCGGACTTTGCCCGTAACAGCAAAATTCATCGGGCATGGCGCATTCAGGCACGCTGAAAACAACCTTCTCCCAGGCCGTGGATTGCTTCATTAGTGGCTAATGGCTATAACTGAGGTAGGGCCTGGGAAACGCTGCATGCTGGCGTTATGAGTGTTATCAATATGTCGATGCATGGCGTTCGTCCAAAGATGCTCGGCTTTGTCAGCGAAGAAGTGTCCGCCTGGTTGGTGGCCCTGGTGGCATTGGTGGCCGGCGGATTGTTGACCGCGTTGCTGGCGTTGGCCACTTATGAGTTGTATCAGCAACAGTTGCGTCAACGCTTCGAGTTGCTGGCCAGCGAGCGCTACAGTCGTATCGAAGAACGCTTCGAGGATCAGGTGCAGCGTCTGGATGGGCTGCGCCGGTTCTTTGTGTTTGCCACTGAAATCACCCTCGACGAATTCAACGGTTATGCCCAGCCCTTGTTGCACCGGACCCAGGCTTACTCCTGGGCACCACGGGTGCTCGGGCCGGCACGTCAGGCGTTCGAGCAACGTGCGAGCCAGCTGCACGGGCGTCCCTATCGCATCCAACAGTTGAGCGATGATGGTCAACTGCGTGTATCGCCGCTGCGCTTGGTGTACTACCCGGTGCTGTTTAGCCAGGCATTGAGCGAGCAACGCCAGCCACTTGGCTTTGACCTGCTTTCTCATGCCTTGCGCAAGGACACCTTGGAGCGCGCTTCGACGACTGGCAGCATGGCTGTGTCTGCCCCACTGAACCTTGCCGATGTGGAACCCGCCTATGCCCGTGGGGTGCTGATGACAGCGCCCGTAATCAGACCGGGCGAATCTGCCGCGCAGCCGCGGGGCTATGTCATGGCGGTGATCAGCATGCGCCAGCTGATGGCCGAGGGTCTGCCCAATAGCGCGCAGGACAACCTGGTGGTGCGCATTCGCGACCTGACCGGGCCGGATGACCAGCACGAGGTACTGTTCCAGTCGGATAATCAGGGTGCTTCTTCGCCGCTGGCCGCGAGTCATCTGTTGCACCTGGCAGATCACGATTATCAGTTGGATATCCGCCCCAGCCTAGCTTTCATGCAGGCCAACCGCTCTTCGGCAGTCAATGCGGTGGTGTTTCTCGGTGGCCTGCTGAGCCTAATGCTCAGCGCCTTATTGTTCAGCCTGTTCAGTCAACGTCAGCGCGCTTTGACCCTGGTCGAGCAACGCACGGGGGAGCTGCGCATCAGTGAGCAGTCACTGCGCAATACCCATAACCAGTTGCGCAGCGTACTGGATGCCGCGACCCAGGTCGCAATCATCGCCACCAACCTGCGGGGTGTCATCAGCACCTTCAATGCCGGTGCCGAGCGCATGCTCGGCTATACCAGCGCCGAAGCCGTGGGCAGCCTGACCCTTGAGGCCTTGGTCTCGCCCAAAGAGCTGCAGCAGCGTGCCCGTGACTTGAGCCACCGCTACGGGCGTGAGGTCAGCCCTGCTCAGGCCATGTTTGCGCAGACTGTCCCAGAAAGTGGCAATGAGGCCGGCGAGTGGACGCTGCAATGTAAGGACGGCAGCCAACTGCTGGCCAATATGCTGGTAACGGCAGTGCTCGATGAGCATGGCTTGTGGGTCGGTCATCTGGCGATCTGTATCGATGTCACTGAGCGTAAGCGTGTACATGACGCCTTGGCCGCCCGCGATCGTTTGCTCGACAAGCTCAGTGCCGAGGTGCCTGGCGGCATCTATCAGTTTCATCTGCGCCCTGATGGCAGTTCGTGCTTCAGCTATGCCAGTGAGGGCTTGCGGGAAATCTATGAGATTGAACCCGAGCTGCTGCGCCAGGATGCCACGGCGGTATTTGAGCGTATCCACCCGGATGATCTGCTGCGGGTGCGCACCTCGATTCGTTACTCAGCCGAGCACCTGACTCCTTGGCGTGAAGAATACCGAGTGTTGCTGCCCTTGGCCGGGCAGCGTTGGGTTCGGGGTGAAGCGACACCGGAGCCGGAAGAGGACGGCAGCACGCTATGGCATGGCTACCTGACCGATATCTCCGATCTCAAACGGGTTGAGGAAGAGCTGCGCGCCCTGTCGGTGACCGACTCGCTGACCGGTATCCACAACCGGCGCTATTTCCAGGAACGTTTAAAGGTCGAGCTTGAGCGGGTTCAGCGCGATCAACAGGGCCTGGCGGTGATCATGCTGGACATTGATCACTTCAAACGCATCAACGATCAGTTTGGTCATGCCGTGGGCGACCATGTGCTGCGCAGCCTGTGCCAGCACATCAGTCAGCGCCTGCGGCGTACCGATGTGTTTTGTCGTTTGGGCGGCGAAGAGTTCATGGTGTTATGCCCCGGTAGCAACGCCGATCAGGCGTATACCCTGGCCCTGGAATTATGGCAAGGAGTGCGCAGCGTGTTGGTGGAGGGCGTTGGCCAGGTAACGGCCAGTTTTGGCGTGGCCAGCTGGCGCCCAGGAGAGGGCGCCGATGCCTTGCTGTTACGCGCCGACTCCGGCGTTTACGCGGCCAAGCAGGCCGGCCGCGACCGGGTCGAGGCCGAACTGCCCTGAGCGATCAGGGTTGAACCGAAGCGGTGCTGTTGACCAGTTTTGGCTGGCGATACAGGTCCAGCAATACCTGGTCGAGCACCGCAGAGGCGCCCCAGGGTTTCGGGTCGTTGAGGATCGCCGCCACCGCCCAAGTGTTGCCGTTACTGTCGCGGCTGTAGCCGGCAATGGCGCGGACGGTGTTCAGGGTGCCGGTCTTGATGTGCGCTTCACCGGTCATGGCAGTGCGCTTGAGGCGCTTGCGCATGGTGCCATCCATGCCGACCAGCGGCATCGAACTGATGAACTCGGCGGCGTAGGGGCTTTTCCAGGCGGCTTGCAGCAGGGCAGCCATTTCCCGGGTGCTGACCCGTTCGGCACGGGACAAACCGGAGCCGTTCTCCATGATCAGGTGCGGTGCGGTGATGCCCTTTTTCGCCAGCCATTGGCGTACGACCCGTTGCGCCGCTCGGGCGTCGTCACCGTCGGCATCGGTACGAAATTGCGCGCCAAGGCTCAGGAACAACTGCTGGGCCATGGTGTTGTTGCTGTACTTGTTGATGTCGCGAATGATTTCGACCAGGTCGGGCGAGAACGCGCGGGCCAGCAGGCGGGCGCTTTTCGGTACTGCATCGACGCGGTCACGCCCCTGGATGGTGCCACCCAGCTCGCTCCAAATGGCGCGTACCGCACCAGCAGCATAGGCAGGGTGGTCGAGCAGCGACAGATAGGTCTGTGAGTTGCAGCCGTCACCCAACTGCCCGCTAACCACCACCGTAACACCATCGGCCTGGGTCACCGGGTTGTAGCGCACGTCGCCCTTGCATTGCTTGCTGTTAACCGCTTTGACCTGGTTGTCGATGCGAATGTTGGCAATTGGTGGCTCCACCGACACCAGCACTTTGCCGCCGTCATTGCGGGCGACAAAGCGAAGTGCCTTGAGGTTGATCAGCAGGGAATCGGGCTTGACCAGGAACGGTTTGTTTTCGTCGCCACCGTCATCGTTGAACTGCGGCAGTACCGGTTGGACGAAGTGGCTACGGTCGAGTACCAGGTCACCACTGATGGTCTGTACCCCATTGGCACGCAGGTCGCGCATCAACAGCCAGAGCTTTTCCATGTTCAGCTTAGGATCACCACCGCCTTTGAGGTAGAGATTGCCCTGCAGGGTGCCATTGCGCAGCGGGCCGTCGCTGTAGAACTCGGTCTTCCACTGGTGGGTCGGGCCGAGCAGTTCCAGCGCCGCATAGGTGGTGACCAGCTTCATCGTCGAAGCCGGGTTGACCGAGACGTCGGCATTGAACACCGTGGGTGTGCCGGGGCCGTTGAGCGGCAGCATCACTAGCGACAGGGCTGAATCCTGCAATTTATTGGTTTTCAGCGCTTGCTGGACTTTAGCCGGCAGCGTGGTGTTGACGGCCGCCGCCTGGGAAGAGAGGGCAACAGGCAGGAGCAGGCCGGCAAGCAGAAAAGGGCGAAGAGATCTGATCATGTGCAATAAAACCCTGCGAGCGAGGGGTGAAAAAAACGGAGCAAGAAAAGGTGAAGGCCCCGATACGAAAAATATAGCGCGCATTATGCCCCAAGGCGCGGGCTGATGGGGCAGTGCGAAAGGCCGGCTTATCGGCTTTTATTCCGGCAACCTCGTGGTGAAACTGGTAAAGTGCCGCGCGTAATTACTTAAGAGGATTGTTTCATGGCCACTAACCGTTCGCGCCGTCTGCGCAAAAAACTCTGCGTGGATGAATTCCAGGAGCTGGGTTTTGAACTGAACCTGGAGTTCAAGGAAGATCTGTCCGACGAAGCCGTTGATGCCTTCCTCGATGCGTTCCTGACCGAGGCGATGGATGCCAACGGTCTGGACTATGTTGGCGGCGACGACTTCGGCCTGGTTTGCAAGGCAGACCGTGGCTCGGTCACTGAAGAACAGCGCGCTGCCGTTGAAAGCTGGCTCAAAGGCCGCAACGAGCTGACCAAGATCGAAGTCAGCCCGCTGCTGGACGCCTGGTATCCGGAAAACCCGATCAATCCGGTTGCCTGATGCCTGAACAAACGGCGGCCCCAGTGGCCGCCGTTTTGTTTTAGCGCTCCTGTGCTGCAACGCTGCTGGCACTGTCTTGGCGCAAGTACTGCTTTAGCGCTTGTTCCAGCGCGGTCATCGCCGTTGCCACCTGTTGCTGATGAAGCGCGAGCGTGGTGGGCGGTGCGTTCGACTGGCAAGCTGATTCCAGTTGTTCACAGGCATCGATCAGAATGCTGGCTTGAATGATCCGTGCGGCGCCGAGAATCCGATGCGCCTCCTCCTGCAATCGATTGGCTTGCAGCTTTGGGTCAAGCGCTTCCAGGGTCAAACGGTCCTTGTTGAAGCTGTCCTGCAGTTGCGTTAGCAATGCTTGCAGGTCAACGGTGCTGTTGCCCACCACCGGTTGCAAACTCTCCAGGTCGAACAGGGCCGTATTGGCTCCGGCGGGACGTTCGGGCAGCGGCTGTACCCTGGTCAGCCGCTGGCTCAGGGCCTTGAGGCTGATCGGCTTGAGTAGACAGTCATCCATGCCTGCCTGCAGACACCGTTCGCGGACCTCGGGCTGGGCGTTGGCGGTGTAGCCAAGGATCGTGCTGCGTGGCCAGTGCCGTTCAGCCTCTTCGGTGCGCACAGCCTGAGCGAACTGGTAGCCATTGATGGTGGGCATGTTGCAGTCAAGGATCAGCACGTCGAATGCTTCTCGCCGCCACATTTTCAATCCCTCCAGGCCATTATCAGCGCTGCGATGCTGCAAGCCCAGGTGGTTCAGTTGCTGGGTCATCAGGAGCAGATTGGCAGGGTGGTCATCAACCACCAGTATCTTCAGCGCAGCAATGACAACGCAGGGTTCAGGAGGAGCTACCGGTTCTTCGGCCGGGCGGTATATCAGTGTCACCGGCATGCTGATGTGTACACGGGTTCCCAGGCCAAACACGCTGTGCAAGGTCAGGCTGCCGCCCATCAGCCCACACAGATCGCGGCTGATCGCCAGGCCCAGACCGGTACCGCTGCGCGCCAGCCTGCTGTCAGGGTTGGCTTGGGCAAAGGGCAGGAACAAGCGTTGCTGGTCCTGTTCATGAATGCCAATACCGCTGTCCTGTACCGTCAACTCAAACCTGGCAAGGCCTGTTTCGGGGCCAGGGACCAGGGCTAGGTCGATGATAACCTGGCCGCGCTCGGTGAACTTGATAGCGTTGCTGACCAGGTTTGAAACAATCTGTTTGACCCGCAGTGGGTCCAGTTGCACATCAACACGTGCGTTTTCGGCAATGCGGATCATCAGGGGCAGGTTTTTCTGGCGCGCCAGACCATCGAATACCCGCGCGACGGACTCCACCAGTTCTGCCAGGTTGGCCCGTTCCGGGGCCAAGGACAGGTGCCCGGATTCGATGCGGGCGATATCGAGGATGTCACCAATCAAGGCCAGCAGGTCTTTAGCCGAGCTGTAGGCTACTTCAACGGCGGGTCGGTCCAGTTGGCCTTGATCGGCTTTTTCCAGGGTCAGTTCAAGCATGCCGAGGACAGCGTTCATCGGCGTGCGGATCTCATGGCTGATGGTCGCCAAAAAGGTGCTCTTGGCACGATTGGCGTCATCGGCCTGCTGTTTGGCCTTGCGCAAGTCCTGAATCAGTTGGCGCCGTTCGCTGATATCGATCCAGCCGCCAATGATGCCCTGGACGTCCCCGAGTGAGTCCCTGAAGGGCAGGATCCAGTGATAGATGGTTATTGCCTGGTCATTGATCAATAGCGGGCGGTCGACGACCAACGGCTCACCATCGCGCATCACTTGCTGGTAGTCGGCCTGGATCTGGCTGGCATAGCAATTGTCGCCCAGTGCACCCTCCTGCACACGCTTGCCCAATACCTCATCGAGCTGCAACTGAACGGCTTCCAGGTAGCTGTCATTACAGCTCTGCAACCGTCCATCACGATCGCGCACGTACATGGGGTGAGGCGTGCCATTGAGCAGTGTGCGCATGAATTCGAGCTGGTCACCCAGCGCGCGCTCAGCGGCTTCGCGCTGTTTGATCTGGCGGCGCATCCAGGCGTTCCAGGCCAATGACAGGAGCAACAGTAGGCTGGTACCCAGCACGATCTGCAAGACCAGTTGGTGGTACTTGCTCCAGTAGGCATCGGTGTCGGTGCTGTAGCCCCGCCAACGGCTATTGATTACCCCCAGCTCTTCCGGGGCAATGCTTAGAAGGGCTTTGTCGAGGATTGAGGCCAATTCCTGGGAATGCCGAGCGGTGGCCATAGAAAAGGTCGCCGGGTCAGCGCCGACAGTGCTGCGAATGATCAAGCCACGTTGGGACGCCAGGCTGAAATTGGCGTTGATCAGCGCGGTGATGGCTGCGTCGACATGGCCACTGGTGAGGAGTGAGATCGAATGCGTGCTGCTTTCGGTTTGCACCAGTTGGATACCGGGTACCCGCTCACGCAGGCTGTCGATCAGCGGACTGTCACGGGTCAGTGCCACACGCCGGCCAGGTAGCTGTTCCACCGAGGCGGGTTGGTTGTCGCCCTGACGGGTCATCAGCACATAAGAATTTTCCAGATAGGGGCGACTGATGATCAAGGTGCTTTCCCGGCGCTTGCTCGGGGAAATGGCGGCAATCACATCAGCCTGATTCTGGTTCAACCGGTCGATCATGGCGCTGATGCCGTCGGCGCGCTGGATGTCGAAACGCAGGCCGGTGCGCAGGCGAATCAGTTCGAGTAGGTCGGCGGCAATCCCGCGAAAATTGCCGGCGTTATCGAAAAATGTCAGGGGGGCAGAGGTTTGGTTGACCACCACGCGTACTACCGGGTGGTGGCTTAGCCAACGCTCTTCACGTTGCGAGAGTTGCAGTTTGCGATCAGTCAGGAGGATGTCACTCCCGGCGCTCCAGCGTTTGAAGATGCTTTCTCGGGTGTTACTGGAGATGTTGTCGAGGGTGGCATTGATCAGTGCCAGCAAAATGCGATTGCTGTGCTGTACGGCGAAGCTGAAACCGACAGGCTCGTGCTTGCCGAAATTGGCCATTTTGACGTTCTGCAGGTGGCCTTGGTTGATCAGGTAGTGAGTGGAAATGGTATCTCCCAAAAACACATCAGCCTGGTCGAAGGCGACAGCATTGATTGCGTTTTGGTAGGAAGGGTAGGTCTGGATCGTTGCATGGGGGTAGTTGGCCCGTACTTCGGCCAGTGGCAGGTAGTGATAAACCATGCTCAGGCGCAGGTTCGCCAGGCCGGTATCCAGGGGCCGGTTTTCGTCTTCCCGGGTTACTATGACCGGCTGGTCCACTGCGTAGGGCCTGGAAAGTACTACCCCCGGTGTGGCTGCCTCGAAACCGTTGGCACTACCAAGCAGATCAATTTCACCCAGGGTCAGCGCCTGTACCGCTTCCTGGCGGCTGGCGAAGCGTCGTACTTGTATTCGCAAGCCCAAGGCTGCTCCCAGAATTCCCGCAACGTCAGCGGTCAGACCCTCGTAATCGCGACCGCTGGCCGTCATGTCGAAGGGCGGGTAATCCGGTGCCGAAGTGCCCAGCAATAATTGCTCTTTGCCTTCAATCCAGCGATGTTGTGCCGGGGTCAGTGAGAGTTTCCAGTTCAGCGGCTGCTGTGAACGACTGAGCAACCTGTACGGGCTGGCCTGGACCTCATCGGCGCATGCCGTGGATAGCAGGAACAGGTACACCACGGTGCTGCACAGGCAACAAAAGAGGATGCGCCTAGGCATGGCCCAGCTCAAACCAGGGCATTGCGTTTGGCCATTTCGATGAGTTCGACCAGTGACTCGGCTTTGAGCTTCTGCATCAAGCGTTTCTTATAGGTGCTGACAGTTTTATTGCTGAGAAACATGCCTTGGGCGATTTCCTTGTTGCTTCTGCCTTGGGCAAAAAGTTGCAATACCATCAGTTCCCGGTCATTGACCAGTTTGAATAACTCCAGTTCATGGTGTTCATCCCCTTGAGGGCGAAGCGTATTGATTGCCTGGCTGGGGAAGTAGTTGTACCCCGATAACACCGCTTTAATGGCACTGAGTAATTCGCTCAAGTCTTCCTGTTTGCAGACATAACCGGCGGCGCCAGAGTGCATGCAGCGAACGGCAAACAATGCCGGTGATTGTGCGGTGAGGACCAGAATCTTCAGTGGAATGGCCATGGTGTGGAAGCGTGAAAGGACTTCCAGGCCATCAAGCCTGGGGATGCTGATGTCGAGGATGATCAGGTCTGGCAGGCATTCGCGGACCATTTGCATGGCGTCGACGCCATTATCCGATTCTCCGACCACGCGATAGCCTTCATTTTCCAGGAGCATGCGCACCGCCAGGCGGATGACCGGGTGATCGTCGATGATAAATACAGAGTGCATGTTGAACGTTCCAGATAAGGAGCCAGAATTTAGGCAGGCACCTTAACGCAGATAGAAGAGGGCGCACACGAACCCAATGGGAGTTAATTGTTATATGGGAAATATCTGACATTAAATGCAGGTAAGGACTACAAATGTTGCTCGGTGCTGTGCCGAGAAATAGCGTAACTAGTAACTTTGTGTTTCTGGATAACCACCTTGTTTAATGTTATTTGCCTTGTGTGGTTAGGGTCCTACATAAAAATTCACTAGGGTATCGCCAGGCGTGTGGCCGGCACCGGGCACACGCCTGACTGGTCGCGTTACGTCGTCAAGTCGGGCTTGAACGCCCGGTCATTTCCCGGGCCATTTCGCTGGCATAGCTGTCGGTCATTCCGGCAATGAAATCGATCATGCGCAGGAATGAGCTATGTAGCGACGCCGAAGGGTGCGGGGCGTTGTTGCCGAGCAGGTCAAGGATGCGCCGGCTTTTAAACGAAGGCGTACGCCCACCGTGTTGTTCCAGTGCAGCACCACAGAAGGAGTTGAGTAGAATTTCCAGAGTCGTATAAGCACCGATTTCATGCAGCGTTTTACGCTTGTCCTGGAAGATTTTCTTGCGTGCCATGTCCTTGGCCTGCAGGACGCACCGTTTGGCTGGGCCGTGCATGTGCTCCACCAGATCGCCGTGCAGTTGTCCCGACAGCAAGGCGTCCTGCTGTTCGACAAAGGCGCGGGCGGCGGCATTGGTGAGGTGTTCGATGGCCTTGCCGCGCAAAATCGCCAGCTTGCGCCGCCGTGAGTCGGCAGGCCCCAATTGGCGATAGGTCTCCGGCAGGTCATCACCGACCAGGCTGAGCAGCAGCGATTCGACTTCGGGATAGTCGAGCAACTCCATTTCCAGACCGTCTTCCAGGTCAATCAGGGCGTAGCAGATGTCATCGGCGGCTTCCATCAGGTACACCAGTGGGTGCCGGGCCCAGCGTTGTTCCTCGATCTGTGGCAGGCCGAGTTTGCGGGCAATCTGTTCGAGCAGCGGTAGCTCGCTCTGGTAGCAACCGAACTTGTGTTTTTTATAGCCCAGAGCATCGGCATGGCGAGCTGTCCATGGGTACTTGAGGTAGGTGCCGAGGGTGGCGTAGGTCAGGCGTGTACCACCGTCGAACTGGTGGTACTCCAGTTGTGTCAGCACCCGGAAGCCCTGGGCGTTACCTTCGAAATTGAGGAAGTCGCCGCGTTCGGCCTCGGTCATCGCGTCGAGCCAACCGCGCCCGGCGGCCTGCTGGAACCAATGGCGTATGGCATCTTCGCCGGAATGACCGAAAGGCGGATTGCCAATGTCGTGGGCAAGGCATGCCGACTGCACAACCATGCCCAGATCGCTGGGTTCGCACCATTGCGGCAACTGCTGGCGCAGGGTCTCACCGACCCGCATACCCAACGAGCGGCCGACACAACTGACCTCCAGCGAGTGGGTCAGGCGGGTGTGGATATGATCATTGCTGGAGACCGGGTGCACCTGGGTTTTTCGTCCCAGACGGCGGAAGGCTCCGGAAAAAATGATCCGGTCGTGGTCCTTGTGAAAAGGACTGCGGCCTAATTCTTCGGGGCTGTGCAGGGTCTTGCCGAGACGTTCGCGGGTGAGCAGGGTGTGCCAGTCCAAGGCCAGTTCTCCGATACAGGGGCTGGTGCCTAGCTTCCCGTGTCGGCGTGGTGGCTGCAAGTTACTTTGCTGTGGTTCAGGTTTTATGGCCGCATCGCGCCCAATCGCAGCCCGATGGCAGCGGCTATAGCAGGTGCTAGGGCAAGCTATCAGCGCTTGTTAGCAGTACCTTGCATAAACAGCTTGAGCAGCGGCAGCAGGCTGCCGCCGAGGCGAATCATCCGAGTCAGGCTACCGTTCTTGGCGCCTTTGCCCGTCAGAAACCCCAGCACCACCACTGCGCCAATCCCCCACAAAGGTGCATGTTTGATCCCTAGTCCGCTTTGCAGGCTATCGCCCATGGCGCGCAGGCGGGTCAGCGGGTTGAGCAACTGTCCGGACTCATGGCGGATTTCCTGGCGATGCATCTCCAGGCGCAGGCGCACCAGCGCCTTGCGCAGTTCGCGACGGTTGGTGGTGTTCGGTAGCTCGGTCAGGCTCATGGCAACAGGCGCTCCCGGTCCTTGGCAAGTTCTTCGAGGGTTGAGCTGAACGGTGATGACTCATCGTACACGGCAGCTTTAAGGCGCAGGCCGCAGAACAGGGCGGCTAAACCATAAAACACACACAGGCCGATAACCCCGGCCAAACGGTAGCTGTCCCACAACAGCACCAGCACCAGCGCCGAAAGCGCGACCAGCAACAGCAGGGCAAAGACCAGCGCCAGGCCGGCAAAAAGCAGCAGGCTCAGGGTGCGTGCTTTCTGTTCCTGCAGCTCAATGCCGAACAGTTCGACATGGCCGTGCAACAGGCCGAGTACGGCTGCACCCAGACGTTTACTCGAGGCTGTGCTGGAGCTGTTCGATTCACTATCCATAGTCAACCTCAGCGCCGATTGGCCAGCAGGCCAATCAAAAAGCCGACACCGGCAGCGATGCCGATCGATTGCCAAGGATTGCTCTGTACATAGTCTTCTGTCGCGCCCAGGGCCGCCTGGCCACGTTCGCGGACAGAGTCCTGAGTCAGTTGCAGGGTTTCCCGGGCACGTTCCAGGCTGTCGTGGATCTGTTCGCGCAATTCGTCAGCCTGATCACCGGCGAGGGTCGCGGTGTGCTCCAGCAATTTTTCGGTGTCACGAACCAAAGCCTGGAAGTCAGCCATCAATATGTCTTGAGCAGTCTTTGCCGATTTGCTGGTCATGGGGCTCTCCTTAATGTGTGTGGCTATTTCGAGTCGCGCGCGTTGGTGAAGGTTCAGTGCAATGCGCTGGTACAGCTTTTGCTATGCCAAGGTGCGCTCAGGTCCGATGCCTGCGCTAACGTCGCGCGCAGACGACAACCGGGCCTGTAAACCTTAACCCAATCCACGACAAACCCAAGGAAAAACTCCAGATATCAGCAGGGGCGGCCGAGGAAGTGGCTGAACAATGATCCAGGCTGGTGCAAAAAGGAGTCACTCCGCGCTGTCTTGGTGCTTTTCGAAGGGCCTGCCGCTTCCATGGATAATCTGCAAAGTGCAGTGGACACTCTGGTCCACGGCTCCAACACGCTGTTCATTCTGCTGGGCGCCGTCATGGTTCTGGCCATGCACGCCGGGTTTGCCTTCCTTGAAGTGGGCACGGTGCGACACAAAAATCAGGTCAACGCGCTCTCAAAAATCCTCAGCGATTTCGCCGTATCGACGCTGGCCTACTTTTTTGTGGGTTACTGGATTTCCTATGGTGTGAATTTCCTGCAGCCGGCGGCAGTGCTCAGTAGCGAGCACGGTTACAGTCTGGTGAAGTTCTTTTTCCTGCTGACGTTTGCGGCGGCAATTCCGGCGATCATTTCCGGCGGTATCGCTGAACGGGCGCGCTTCGCCCCGCAATTGTGCGCCACGGTGCTTATCGTGGCTTTCGTCTACCCGCTCTTCGAAGGCATTGTCTGGAATGGCAATCTGGGTGTGCAAGCCTGGTTGCAGGAGCAATTCGGTGCCAGCTTCCATGACTTTGCCGGCTCCGTAGTGGTGCATGCCATGGGCGGTTGGCTGGCGTTGGCGGCGGTGCTGCTGCTTGGCCCCCGCAACGGCCGTTACCGCGACGGCAAGCTGGTGGCGTTTGCGCCCTCGAATATTCCCTTTCTGGCCTTGGGTTCGTGGATCCTGATCGTGGGCTGGTTCGGCTTCAATGTCATGAGCGCCCAGACCTTGCAAGGGGTCAGCGGTCTGGTCGCGGTCAACTCGCTGATGGCGATGGTCGGCGGTACTGTGGCCGCCTTGGTGGTCGGCCGTAATGATCCCGGCTTTCTCCACAACGGTCCCCTGGCGGGGCTGGTGGCGGTGTGCGCAGGTTCCGACTTGATGCACCCGGTCGGGGCGCTGGTGACCGGGGCAATCGCCGGAGCTTTGTTTGTCTGGTGTTTTACGGCGGCGCAGAACGCCTGGAAAATCGACGATGTCCTCGGTGTCTGGCCGTTGCACGGTGTGTGCGGCGTCTGGGGTGGCATTGCCTGTGGAATTTTCGGCCAGACAGCGCTCGGCGGCCTGGGTGGCGTCAGTTTGATCAGCCAAGTGGTTGGCAGCCTGGCCGGGGTCCTGGTGGCACTGCTTGGCGGGTTTACCGTGTATGGCGTGATCAAGGCAGTGCTTGGCCTGCGGCTGACTCAGGAGCAGGAGTACTACGGCGCCGACCTGTCGATCCACAAGATCGGCGCCACCAGCCAGGACTGATCAGCGCCCTGCGACTAGCCGTGCCTCACAGGCCTCGAGGGCGGTTAACGGACCGCTGAGCAATACCGCGTCGCCGGCATGTAGGCAGGTGTCGGCGTCGACTGCCAGCGCTTCGCCGTTGCGTTGCACCGCCTGCAGTTCGACGCCCAATCGCTCCAGGTCCAGATCAGCCAGCGGGCGTCCACAGGCAAACGCCTCGGCGCCAAGGTTGACCGCATGCATCATGGTCTTGGGCAGACCTTCGCTGTCGATCGGGTTGGTCTCGGCGCCATGGTAGAAGGCTTGCAGCATGCGATAGCGGGTCTGACGCACTTCATCGATACGCGCTTGTACGTGGTCCATCGGCAGACCGAGCATCACCAGGGCATGGGACGCCAGCATCAGGCTCGATTCAAGCAACTCCGGAACTACCGCAGTCGCACCAGCGCTGCGCAGTTCTTCGCGCTGGCTGTCATCACGGGTGCGTACCAGAATCTGAATATCTGCATGGCGTTCGCGCGCGGCCTTGAGCACGCTCATGGCGATGTCGGTCTTGTCCACGGCAATCACCAGCAGGCGCGCACGTTCAAGGCCAATAGCGCTGAGCAGATCGCCACGGCGTGAATCGCCGTAGTGCACACAATTTTCGCCAGCTGCAGCTTCCTGAACGCGCACCGGGTCGTCATCAAGAGCGATGAAGGGGATGTTTTCCCTGCGCAGGAACCGGCCAATTGATTGCCCGACCCGGCCATAACCACAGATCAGTACGTGGCCGTTCATGTCGGCGCTTTGCGCCTCGATAGCCTCTAGCTGGACTTCTTCATTGGGTTTGCGATGCAGGCGGGCGGCGATGCTGGGGGCGGCACGCAATAGCAGTGGCGTGACCAGCATCGAGCAGAAAGTGGCGGCCAGCAACAGATTACCCATGGCCTCGGGCAACAGTTGGGTTTGCTGCATCTGGGCCATCAGGGCGAAGCAGAACTCACCGCCCTGGGCCAAAGCCAGGCCGCTGCGCCAGGCGGTTTCGGCGTCACTGCCACGTAGCCGGACGAGGGCCGCGACCACGCAGCCTTTGACCAGTAGCAGGCCGAGGGTCAAGGCCACGATCTCCAGGCCATGGGTAGCGAACAGTTGCAGGTCGATAAGCATGCCGATACTGACGAAAAACAGCCCCAGGAGAATGTCCCGGAAGGGGCGGATATCCGCTTCGATCTGGTGGCGGTAATTGCTTTCGCCTAACAGCATGCCAGCCAGGAAGGCACCCAGCGCCGGCGACAAGCCCAGCAGGTGGGTCAGCCAGGCGGTCAGCAGGACGATGACCAGCGCCAGCAGTACGAACAGCTCCGCCGAATGTGAGCTGGCCACTTCATGGAACAATCGTGGCAACAGCCAGCGACTGGCCAGCAGCAAGCCGATAAATAGGATCACGGTTTTGCCTAGGGTCAGTGGCAGGGCCCAGTACCAGGCCTGACCCCCTTCACCGGCAAACACTGGCACCAGTGTCAGCAGCAACACCGCTATCACATCCTGAAACAGCAACACGCCAATAGCGTTCTGGCCGTGGCTGCTGAAGATCTCCCCGAGACTGGTCAACTCTTTGCTGACAATCGCAGTGGACGACAACGCCAGGCCCGCACCGAGCAACAGCGCCGCGACACTGGGCATGCCCATCAGTGCCAGCAGGCCTGCCAACAATGCCCCTGAGCAGATGACCTGCAGGCTACCCAGACCAAACACCACTTTGCGCAAGGCGAACATTTTGGACAGCGAAAACTCCAGGCCCAGGGAGAACAGCAGGAAGACCACACCCATCTCGGCCAGGTCCGGCAGTTCTTCGCTTTCATTGACCCAGTTCAGTGCCGTGGGGCCGACGAACAGGCCGACACACAAATACCCCAAAACCGGCGGCAACTTCAGGCGCCTGAAGAAGGCAATGACCACCAGTGACGAGGCCAGAATGATCAGTAGATTGGCGAACACAAAACACTCCATGTAGGAAGACGGCAAAAAACTATCAAGCATGAATCATAGTCGCTGACCAGGTGCTGATCGGTGTCAGTCCTTAGCCAGTCGGGTGGCACTGGCGTCCGACACTCGACGGCCTCTGGCCACAGACCTAGAATAATGGTCCTTTCCCTCTCTTGCTGGTACCTATAAATGCTTCCTGAATGCCAATTGTTCGGCACCTTGGGCTGCCACCTGTGTGAAGTGGCCGAAGCGTTGTTGATGCCTTTTGTCGAGCATGGCCTGCTGGTTGAACTGGTGGATATTGCCGATGACGAGTCCATGCTCGAACGTTACAGTCTGCGAATTCCAGTGTTGCGCCGGTGTGACAGCGGCGCCGAATTGAACTGGCCATTCGACGCTGAGCAGGTAGTGACCTTTCTAAGTTGAAAGTACTGCTCAGGTGGGGGATTTCCTGTCGTGCACGGTAGGGTAGGGACGTGGACAATCCTTAGGTGTATTGACTGAGACCAAGGAGCGGACATGTACCTGAGTGAACACTTTACCCTGGCAGAAATGACGGTATCTGAGAGCGCGGTGCGCTTGGGTATCGACAACACTCCGGACGCCGAAACGCTTGGCAATCTTCGCCGCCTTTGCGTTTTACTGGAGCAGGTGCGTCGGTTGATTGATCAACCGATAGTGGTCAGTAGCGGATATCGCTGTCCAGCGTTGAACCGTGCCATAGGAGGCTCCTCGCGCAGTGCGCATATGCAGGGTCTGGCGGCGGATGTCAATGTGCCGGGATTGACCCCGAAGGCCTTCGCACGACGGGTGGCAGACAGCCCGTTGATGTTCGATCAACTCATACTTGAATACGATCAATGGGTGCATCTTGGCCTTTCTAGCCTCCCCGAGCGGCGACAACTGCTGACTATTCGCAAGGGGACCGGCTACCTTCCTGGGCTGGTCTGAGCACGGGCTGATTGACGCGCACGATAACTCTGAATATGCTGTATATAAATACAGTATAGAGGTGGCGCTTGCCTCGAGGGTGCAGAACATGGTCAATGTCGAACAACTGAAATACACCGTTAATCGCATGTCCACCTCGGTGGTGAGCGAGGCGGTGCTTGAGTTGCGCCTCGATGGTCTGGTGCTGGAAGGCAAAACGCCGTTCAACAAACTGCATTTCAATACCTGCTTCGCCGAGATCGAGGCGCTGTTCCAGCGTGCCGGTTATCACCGCCCGCTGGATGTGGTCGGTTACCAGGGCTTGCTGTATGCCCTCTACGACCCAAGTCGGTGGGAGGCGGTCGAGGTGTTGCGCTGGCTCAAGGAGTTCACTGAGGCTGCTGCAACACAGGTTGGCTGAGGGGCCAGGCATGCGGGATAATGCACGGTCTATCTGTCACGAGCGTTCCCATGGCCACTGCCCCTTTCGATCCGGCCCAGCAACAAGCCAGTACGGTGTGCCTGCCCCCTGGCAATTGGGCGACGGTGCTTGACTGCCTGAGCGAGCATTTCAAAGCCATCGGGCGCGAACAGTGGTTGGACCGGATTGCCCGCGGGCGGGTGCTGGATGCTCAGGGGCAACCGATCAGTGCGGCGCTGGCATACAAGCCAGGGCTGCGCATCCACTATTTTCGTGAGGTGCCCAACGAGAAGCCGATCCCTTTCGACGAGCAGATCCTGCATGTCGACGAGCACTTGGTGGTGGCCGACAAACCGCACTTTCTGCCCGTCACGCCGACTGGCGAGTATGTCGAGCATACGCTGTTGCGGCGGCTGATTCGGCGTCTGAATAACCCCCACCTGGTGCCGTTGCACCGCATTGATCGGCACACGGCTGGGTTGGTGTTGTTTTCCGCCAATCCCCACAGCCGCTCGGCCTATCAATCACTGTTTCCCAATCGCCAGATCGACAAGCACTACCAAGCCATAGCTCCGGCCTTGCCGCGGTTGCAGTTCCCGTTGGTGCATAAGAGCCGGATGGTCAGTGGCGAGCCGTTCTTCCGCATGCAGGAAGTCGAAGGGCAGCCCAACAGTGAGACGCTGGCCCAAGTGTTGGAGAAAAATGGCCAGTTGTGGCGTTACGGTTTGTCGCCGATTACCGGCAAGACCCACCAGTTACGCGTGCACATGACAGCGCTCGGCGCGAGTATTTGTAACGACCCGTTTTATCCCGAGATTTTGCAGGAGCAGGACGACTACAGCAAGCCGCTGAAGTTGTTGGCCCAGCGTTTACGCTTCAAGGATCCGCTGAACGGCGAGGAACGCTTTTTTGAAAGCCGGCTGACGCTCGACTGGTAAGGCGGGAACCGGCGCACCCCTGATCGGGTGCGCCGATTTTTTTAGCGGTTGAAACGTTCGACCAGCGAGTACTGGGTGGTGGCCGTGCGGGTCAGCTCTTCGCTGAGCTGCGCCGAATGCTGAGCCTGTTCCGAGGTCTGGTCAGCCAGTTCAGCGATGGTGCTGATGTTGCGGCTGATCTCATCCGCCACAGCGGTCTGCTCTTCAGTGGCCGCGGCGATCTGGGTAGCCATGTCGGTGATATTGGCCACTGCTTCGCTAATGCCGACCAGGGCCTGGTCGGCTTCCATCACCCGTGCGACACCTTCTTCGGCCTGGCGATGGCCCGACTCCATGGTTTGCACAGCATTGCTGGCGGTCTGCTGCAGTTTGGCGATCAGGCTGTGGATCTGCCCGGTCGATTCGCTGGTGCGTTGGGCCAGTTGACGAACTTCGTCGGCGACCACTGCAAATCCACGGCCCATCTCACCCGCCCGTGCGGCTTCAATAGCGGCGTTGAGTGCGAGCAGGTTGGTCTGGTCAGCAATGCCTTTGATGACATCGACCACGCCGCCGATTTCATCACTGTCGCGCGCCAGTTGGGTCACGGTCAGACCGGTCTCGCCGACCGCCGCTGACAGGCGCTGAATGGCGTCGCGGGTTTCGCCGGCGATGTCGCGGCCGCGGCTGGTCAGGCGGTTGGCTTCCTGAGTGGCGTCGGCGGTGCGCTGGACGTGGTTGGCAACTTCCTGGGTAGTGGCCGCCATCTGGTTGACCGCAGTAGCGACCTGTTCCGTTTCGACGCGCTGGCGCTCGAGGCCAGAGGAGCTTTTATGGGCCAGCGTGTCGGACTGCCGGGCCTGTTCATTGAGGTGTTCAGCCGTGTCCTGTAAGCGAGTCAGGCAGGTCTTCATGCGCGCATCCTGGCTGAGCATGGCCATCTCCAGGCGGGCCTGAACGCCGCGGCTGTCAGTGTACATCTGTGCGATCAGCGGATCCGAGGTGGACTGCTCAGCCAGACGTAGCAGGCGCTTGAGGCCACGTTGCTGCCAGCTCAGGCCGAGCAGGCCCAGTGGCACCGACAGGCCGGCGGCCAGGGCAAAGCCCCAGGAATGACCAAGCCAGTTACCGATCAGGAAGCCGACCTGGCTGACCAGAATGAAGGGCAGCCAGTCCTGCACCACAGGCAACCACTTGTCGCGGCGTGGAATTGCTGGCCGGCCTTGATTGATGCGCTGGTACAGGGCTTCGGCCCGGCGTACCTGCTCGGCCGTAGGCTTGACCCGTACCGATTCAAAGCCGACCACCTGATTGTTTTCGAACACCGGGGTAACGTAGGCGTTGACCCAATAGTGGTCGCCGCTCTTGCAACGGTTCTTGACGATACCCATCCATGGCAAGCCTTGCTTGAGCGTGCCCCACATGTGCGCGAACACTGCCGGCGGCACATCGGGATGGCGCACCAGGTTGTGCGGTGCGCGCATCAGCTCCTCGCGGGAGAAGCCGCTGATCTCGACGAATGCATCGTTGCAATAGGTGATGACACCCTTGGTATCGGTGGTCGAGATCAAGCGTTGTTGAGCAGGGAAAGTCCGTTCGCGCTGGGTAATCGGCTGGTTGTTACGCATTAGCTGTTCAATCCGCAAGGCTTTCGAGGGTTATCGGCAACGTGAGGGGTTTGTTGAATGAATATTTACGCGGCTTGATCTGCCGCAAGGATCCAAGCGCTGGGCTGCGCTATGGCATTCACGCAAAGTTAGCAACTTTAGCTGCTATATTTCAGATTTTTGACAAAGAAGTCAGCAAGTGACCGCCTGTCCATCCTCACCTCGATGGTAGTGGGCCCGGCCATAAAGGCCGGGCCGTGACTTCAGGAGGCGATCAATTGTCGCAACACGTAATGAAGAATGCCGCCTGACTTGAAGTACTCCACCTCATTGAGGGTATCGATCCGGCACAGCACTTCGATCTGTTCCTGACGACCGTCCTGGCGGCTGATCTTCAGGGTCAGGTGCATGTGCGGCTGGATTCTGGCGTTGCTCAAGCCAAGGATATCGATGTGTTCGCTACCGTCGAGAGCGAGGGTTTTGCGCGTTTGCCCGGCACTGAACTGCAGCGGCAACACGCCCATGCCCACCAGGTTGGAGCGGTGGATACGCTCGAAACTTTCCGCCAGCACCGCCTTGACGCCCAACAAGTTGGTGCCTTTGGCTGCCCAGTCGCGGCTGGAACCGGTGCCGTACTCCTGGCCAGCAATCACCACCAGCGGTGTACCGTCGGCCTGATAACGCATGGCGGCATCGTAGATCGCCAGCTTCTCGCCAGTGGGGATGTAGAGGGTGTTTCCTCCTTCCTCGCCGCCAAGCATTTCGTTGCGGATGCGGATATTGGCGAACGTGCCGCGCATCATCACTTCATGGTTGCCGCGCCGCGAGCCGTACGAGTTGAAGTCGCGTGGCTCCACACCCTTATCGCGCAGGTAGCGCCCGGCCGGGCTGTCGGCCTTGATGTTGCCGGCAGGCGAGATGTGGTCGGTGGTCACCGAGTCGCCAAGCAGGGCCAGTATCCGGGCGCCGTGAATGTCGTTGATGACCGGTAGCGGGCCGGTGATGTCATCGAAGAATGGCGGGTGCTGGATATAAGTGGAGTCCTCCTGCCAGACATAGGTGGCCGCCTGCGGCACTTCGATTGCTTGCCATTGGGCATCACCGGCGAAGACTTCGGCGTATTCCTTGTGGAACATCGCAGTGTCGACACTGGCAACGGCCGCAGCAATTTCTTGCTGACTTGGCCAGATGTCACGCAGGTACACCGGATTGCCGTCGTTGCCGATGCCCAGCGGTTCGCTACTCAGGTCCAGGCGTACACTGCCGGCCAGGGCATACGCCACTACCAGAGGCGGAGAGGCCAGCCAGTTGGTTTTCACCAGAGGGTGTACTCGACCTTCGAAGTTGCGGTTGCCCGAGAGCACCGAGGCTACGGTCAAGTCGGCGCCGGTAATGGCCTTCTCGATCACCTCATCCAGTGGCCCGGAGTTGCCAATGCAGGTGGTGCAGCCGTAGCCGACCAGATCGAAGCCGAGGGCGTCGAGGTAGGGGGTCAGGCCCGCCGCTTTGTAGTAGTCCGTCACTACCTTGGAGCCTGGTGCCAGTGAACTCTTGACCCAGGGTTTACGCTGCAGGCCTTTTTCGACCGCTTTCTTCGCCACCAGCCCGGCCGCCATCATCACGCTGGGGTTTGAGGTGTTGGTGCAGGAGGTAATGGCCGCGATCACCACCGCGCCATCGCGTAACACATGCTGTTGGCCTTCATGTTCATAGCTGACCTCGCCAGCCTGGTCGGCATTGCCCACAGCGACACCACCACCGCCTTCACTTTCCAGACGGCCGACATCCTTGGTCGAGACGCGCAGCTGCAAACCGAGGAAGCTGTCAAAAGCCTGGCTGACCTGCGACAGGGCGACCCGGTCCTGGGGGCGCTTGGGCCCGGCGAGGCTGGCTTCGACCTCGTGCATGTCCAGGGCCAGGGTGTCGGTGAACACCGGCTCCTGGCCAGGCAGGCGCCACAGGCCTTGTTCCTTGCAGTAGGCCTCGACCAATTGCACCGTCTGTTCGGGGCGACCGGATAAGCGCAGGTAATCCAGGGTCACCTGGTCGACGGGGAAAAAGCCGCAGGTGGCGCCATATTCAGGGGCCATGTTGGCGATGGTTGCCCGGTCGGCCAAGGGCAGGTCGGCCAGGCCGTCGCCGTAGAATTCGACGAATTTACCGACCACGCCTTTCTTGCGCAGCATCTGCGTAACGGTCAGCACCAGGTCGGTGGCGGTGATGCCTTCGCGCAGCTTGCCGGTGAGTTTGAAGCCGACAACCTCCGGGATCAGCATCGACACAGGCTGGCCAAGCATGGCTGCTTCCGCTTCGATACCGCCCACACCCCAGCCGAGAACGCCGAGGCCGTTGATCATGGTGGTATGTGAGTCGGTGCCAACCAAGGTGTCGGGGAACGCATAAGTGCGCCCGTCTTCTTCGCGGGTCCAGACCGTACGGCCCAGGTACTCCAGGTTGACCTGATGGCAGATGCCGGTACCCGGTGGTACGACGCTGAAGTTATCGAAGGCATTCTGGCCCCAGCGTAGGAAGGCGTAACGTTCGCCGTTGCGCTGCATCTCGATGTCGACGTTCTGGGCGAACGCTGTCTGGCTGGCGTAGCGGTCGACCATCACCGAGTGGTCGATGACCAGGTCCACCGGTGACAGCGGGTTGATTCGCTGTGGATCGCCGCCGGCCTTGGCCATGGCGGCGCGCATGGCCGCCAGGTCAACCACTGCCGGTACCCCGGTGAAGTCCTGCATCAGCACCCGCGCCGGGCGGTATTGGATTTCACGGTCGGAGCGGCGCGCCTTGAGCCAGTCGGCCAGGGCGCTGAGGTCATCGCCGGTGACGGTCTTGTTGTCTTCCCAGCGCAGCAGGTTTTCCAGCAGTACCTTCAGCGACATCGGTAGACGCTGCAGGTCGCCGAGGCTCTTGGCGGCCTCGGTCAGGCTGAAATAGTGATAAGAACGGTCGGCGACCGTTAGAGACTTGAGGGTTTTCAGGCTATCGAGCGAGGGCATTACCAACTCCTTCTGCGCCGGTGAACGGCAATCTTCCTTGCTGTCGCCGGTTCACCGCCTCTGTGACGGTCCGCACGGCACGGACCTGGCTGAACGGTCAGGTTAGCCCTGTTTGGCGGGCCTGACCAAGTACTGGACCGGCGGGGCGTGTCGCAGGTTCCGAACTTCCTTTATCATTCGCCGATTTACCGGCGCAGTGCATTGCGCCCGGTCAGGGTTGGGGTGATTGGCCGCCAACCGTTCTGGAGTGAAGATGAATACCCTGTTTATGCATTGCCGGCCGGGCTTTGAAAGTGAAGTCTGTGCCGAAATCGCCGAGCATGCTGCCCGGCTCGATGTTGCCGGCTACGCCAAGGCGAAGCCGCAGTCGGCGTGTGCCGAATTCATCTGTAACGATGCCCAAGGCACTGAACGGCTGATGCGCGAACTGCGCTTCGCCCAGTTGATTTTTCCTCGGCAGTGGGCCCGTGGCAGTTTTGTTGAACTACCGGAAACCGACCGTATCAGCGTCTTGCTCGAGCTCCTGGGTGATTATCCGGTGTGTGGCAGCCTGTGGCTGGAGGTGATGGACACTAACGACGGTAAGGAGCTTTCGACCTTTTGCCGCAAGTTCGAAGTGCCGTTGCGCAAAGCCCTGAGTAAAGCTGGGCGTTTAGTGGAAGACCCAAGCAAGCCGCGCTTGCTGCTGACGTTTGTCAGTGGTCGACGGGTGTTTGCCGGGATTGCCGCGGCCGATAACTCGGCCATGTGGCCAATGGGCATTCCGCGCCTGAAGTTCCCCCGTGAAGCGCCGAGCCGCTCGACCCTCAAACTCGAAGAAGCTTGGCATCACTTCATTCCGCGCGATCAGTGGGATGCGCGTCTGTCCGATGACATGACGGGTGTAGATCTCGGTGCGGCGCCGGGCGGCTGGACTTATCAACTGGTCAAGCGCGGCATGCTGGTGACCGCCATCGATAACGGGCCGATGGCCGAAAGCTTGATGGACACCGGCCTGGTTCAACACCTTATGGCTGACGGTTTCACCTATAAACCCAAGCAGACGGTGGACTGGATGGTCTGCGATATCGTCGAAAAGCCTGCGCGTAGCGCGGCCTTGCTCGAGACCTGGTTGGGCGAGGGCTTGTGCCGCGAGGCCGTGGTCAACCTCAAGTTGCCGATGAAGCAGCGCTACGCCGAAGTGCGACGTTTGCTGGAACGCATTGAGGAAGGCTTCAAGGCGCGCAAGGTCAAGGTCTCAATCGGTTGCAAGCAGTTGTATCACGATCGCGAAGAAGTGACCTGTCACCTGCGGCGCTTGGACCTGAAGCCGCGTTGAGCCTTTGACCGGCAAGGTCGGCTCCTACAGAGGTGGAAGTAGATTGCATTCATTGTAGGAGGCGGCCTTGCCGGCGATGAGGCCCTCAAAGGTGACCTTGTCATCTGCATGAGCGACAATAGCCCATCATTTGCGGAGTACCCCATGACCGACTTCACCCCAGACGCCATCCTCGACGCCACCGGCCTCAATTGCCCGGAGCCGGTGATGATGTTGCACCAGCACGTGCGTGACCTGGCCGCCGGTGGCTTGCTCAAGGTGATCGCCACCGATCCGTCGACCCGTCGTGATATCCCCAAGTTTTGCGTGTTTCTTGGCCACGAACTGGTCCAGCAACAGGAAGACGCGGGCACCTACCTGTACTGGATCCGCAAGAAGCTCGATTAAGCGCGCTTGGCCCGGCGGATGTGTTTGCCGCTGCTGCGCGCTAGCCGAATCGACAGCATCAAGGCCGCGCAGGTCAAGCCGGCGATCAGGCCTTCCCACAAGCCATTGGGGCCGCTGGCAGGGCCAAAGTAGTCGGTCAAGCCCAGCACGTACCCCACCGGCAGCCCGATGCCCCAGTAGGCGAACAAGGTCAGGATCATCGTCACCCGAGTGTCCTGGTAACCACGCAAAGCTCCCGCTGCGATCACTTGGATGGCGTCAGAGAACTGATACAGCGCGGCATACACGATCAGCATCGCGGCGATCTGGATCACGGCGGTGTCCGGGGTGTAGATCGAGGCGATTGGCTCGCGCATCAGCAGGATCAAACTGGCAGAGAAGAAGGCAAACACCAAGGCGGCGCCCAGCCCTACCAGGGCGGCGAATCGCGCCTGGTGCGGGTCACCGGCGCCGATAGCCTGGCCGACCCGCACAGTCACCGCCATCCCCAGTGAATAGGGAATCATGAACAGCAGCGAGCTGATGTTCAGGGCGATCTGATGGCCGGCCACCACGGTTGCGCCGAGGCTGCCGATCAGTAGGGCGATGACTGCGAAGATGCTCGACTCGGCGAACACCGCGATGCCGATCGGTAAACCGACGCCCATCAGGCGCTTGATCACCACCCACTGCGGGCGCTCGAAACGTACCAGGACCCGACTGTTGTCGTAGGCCGGTGCCCAACGGGTCCAGGCGGCCATGCTCAGGGCCATGAACCACATGACAATCCCGCTGGCCCAGCCGCAGCCCACTCCACCCAGGGCTGGCAGGCCGAGGTGGCCGTAGATCAGCACATAGTTCAGCGGAATGTTCAGCAGCAGGCCCAGGCAGCCAATTACCATGCTCGGGCGGGTGCGGCCAAGGCCATCGCTGTAGCAACGCAACACGTAGTAGAGGGCGATGCCAGGAAAGCCGAAGGCAATGCCTTGCAGGTAGCCCATACTCGGGTCGACCAGTTGCGGGTCGACCTTCATCACTTGCAGGATTGGCTCGGCGCTGATCAGCAGGACGCTGGCAATTAGGCTGACGCCAACGGCCAGCCACAAGGCTTGGCGTACCAATGGACCGATCTCGCCATGTTGGCCGGCGCCGAAGCGCTGCGCCACCTTTGGCGTGGTGGCCAGGAGGATGCCGGTCATTAGCAGGAACACCGGAATCCATATTGAATTACCCAGCGCCACCGCCGCCAGATCACGTGGGCTGACCCGCCCGGCCATCACCGCGTCGACGAAGCCCATGGCTGTAGTAGCCAGTTGCGCAATGATGATCGGAGTGGCCAGCAGCAAAAGGCTGCGCACTTCGCCGCGCACGCGAGCGGCACGGGAGGGCGGAGAAGGGGAAAGGCTGTCAGCGGTCATCGGTGTCACAAGGCGGGCGTCCACAAAAAAGGTGCGCAAAGCCGACTAGTCTACGCTTTGACGCATCGGTCAGGAAATATACCCGTTGCTTGGCTCCCCAACTGGATTAGCGCCCCTGCAAAGGCCTACACTGCCAACCCCGATAGGAGAGCGCCATGCTGATTGTTGCCGACGAGAATATTCCTCTGCTCGATGCCTTTTTTGCCGGTTTTGGTGAAGTTCGCCGCTATCCCGGGCGGACGATTGATGCTGCCTGTGTGAAAGATGCCGATGTCCTTCTGGTGCGTTCGGTGACTCGCGTCGACCAAGCGTTGCTCGAAGGCAGCAAGGTGCGTTTTGTCGGCACCTGCACCATCGGTACCGATCACCTGGCGCTCGACTACTTCGCCCAAGCCGGTATTCAGTGGTCCAGCGCGCCAGGCTGCAACGCCCGTGGCGTGGTTGATTATGTGCTGGGCAGCCTGTTGACCCTGGCCGAGCTCGATGGCGCTGACTTGTCGGCGCGTACTTATGGTGTGGTCGGTGCCGGTGAAGTCGGCAGGCGTCTGGTCGAGGTGCTGCGTGGGCTCGGTTGGCAGGTGCTGGTCTGCGATCCGCCACGTCAGGCCCGCGAGGGCGGTGATTTTGTCAGCCTGCAAACTGTGCTCAGTGAGTGCGACGTTATCAGCCTGCACACCCCGCTGACGGCTGATGGCGAGCATGCCAGCTGGCACTTGCTGGCTGACGAGCAACTGGCAACGTTGCGCCAGGGCACCTGGTTGATCAATGCCAGCCGGGGGCCGGTGATTGACAACGCGGCGTTGCGTGAGCTGCTGCTGGTACGTGAAGACGTATTGGCGGTACTGGATGTCTGGGAGGGCGAGCCGCAGGTTGATCTGGAGCTGGCAGACCTCTGTGTGCTGGCCACCCCGCACATTGCTGGCTACAGCCTGGACGGCAAGCAGCGCGGTACCGCGCAGATCTACCAGGCTTTTTGTGCCTGGCGTAACCAGCCAGCGACGGTGCAATTGGCCGATTTGTTGCCGCAACCGTGGCTGGCCGAGATCGGCCTGCAGGCTGAAACCGATCCGGCCTGGGCCTTGGCCACTTTGTGTCGAGCGGTGTACGACCCTCGCCGGGATGACGCTGACTTCCGCCGCAGCCTGAGCAGTGATCCGCAGGCGCAGAAGACCGCTTTTGATGCTTTGCGCAAGCATTACCCGCCTCGTCGCGAGATCGAAGGGCTGCAGGTGCGCTTGCAGGGGGAAGCGCCACATCTGGCACACATGGTCCGAGCCTTGGGTGGTGTGCTGGTCTGAAGGCAGGCAATAAAAACCCGGCGTAGATGCCGGGTTGAAGAATTCGAGTGGTTCAGTCTTTCTTGGCGGCGTCTTTGCGGCTTTGCTCAAGCTTCTCGCAAGCTTGCTGGACCATTTGTTCGGTGATCGTGATCTCTTTGCCATTCTGGTCGATGATCGAACCACCTACCGGTGTTTGTGGATCAGGCGCACTTTGGCTTTGGGTACTGCTTTGCGGCAAGCTCATTTCCTGTCTCCTCATCAGGTTGCAAGCTCAGACTAGAATCGCCTAGTGACCGAACTATGGCAGCTCCTGGGTGATCACTGTACGACCTTTCCAGTCCACCAGAAACGCGCGTAAACCTCCAGCGTTGCCTTAGAACGAAACGATCTAGATGTAGCTGAGGAAGACCTTAGTTGGCGCAGGACGAGTGCTCAGGTGTAGGCTGGCTAAAACCGCTGACCTTTGGCCACTTCATGCTCAATCGCGTTTCTTCTCGCCAGCGCCAAGCCCTGCGTCTGGGCTGGCGTTTCATTCGTCCATATCGCAAGCAAGTCGTATTGGCTTTGCTCGCCTTGATTGTCACCGCTGGCATCACCTTGTCGATGGGCCAAGGCATTCGGCTGTTGGTCGACCAGGGTTTCATGACCCGCTCCCCGCAGTTGCTCAACCAATCCATCGCCTTGTTTCTGATACTGGTACTGGCGCTGGCCATCGGTACCTTCAGTCGCTTCTATCTGGTGTCGTGGATCGGTGAGCGCTGCGTCGCGGATATCCGCCAGCAGGTGTTTGATCATCTGATCTATCTGCATCCGGGTTTTTTCGAAAGCAACCGCAGCTCGGAGATCCAGTCACGGCTGACTGCTGACACCACTTTACTGCAGTCGGTGATCGGCTCGTCGCTGTCCTTGTTCCTGCGTAATGCTCTGATGGTGCTGGGCGGTATCGTTCTGCTGTTTGTCACCAACCCCAAGCTCACCAGTATCGTGGTATTGGCCTTACCGCTGGTGCTGGCGCCGATCCTGATCTTCGGGCGGCGAGTGCGCAGCCTGTCGCGCCAGAGCCAGGATCGGGTGGCTGATGTCGGTAGCTATGTGTCTGAAACGCTCGCGCAGATCAAGACGGTACAGGCTTACAACCATCAAGGCAGTGATCAACAACGCTTCGGTCGCACGGTCGAGGCGGCCTTTGATGTCGCCCGCAAGCGCATCAGGCAGCGCGCCTGGCTGATCACCCTGGTGATCGTGTTGGTGCTCGGCGCTGTCGGGGTGATGCTTTGGGTCGGTGGCATGGATGTCATTGCCGGGCGCATTTCTGGCGGCGAGCTGGCTGCTTTTGTCTTTTATAGCCTGATCGTCGGCGGTGCGTTTGGCACCCTCAGTGAAGTGATCGGTGAGCTGCAGCGCGCCGCCGGTGCGGCAGAGCGGATCGCTGAGCTGTTTGCGGCGCGCAGTGAGATCAGCGCGCCGTCTAGCGGGCTTGAGCGCACGGCTCCACGGGTAAAAGGGCGTCTGGAGCTGCAGGGGGTGCGCTTTGCCTATCCGTCACGACCGATACCGCCAGCTATTGATGGTTTGAGCCTGACTGTCGAGGCGGGCGAAACCTTGGCATTGGTTGGGCCCTCAGGGGCCGGTAAATCGACGCTGTTCGACCTGTTACTACGTTTTTATGACCCCCAGCAAGGGCAGATCCTGCTCGATGGCCAGGCGCTGAACCGTCTTGATCCGCAAGACTTGCGCCGCCACTTTGCGCTGGTGGCGCAGAACCCGGCGCTGTTCTTCGGGACGGTCGAGGAGAACATCCGCTACGGACATGCCGAGGCTACCGACGCCCAGGTGGAAGCCGCGGCGCGCGGTGCCCATGCCCATGAATTCATTCTGCAGTTGCCTCAGGGCTATCAGACCCACTTGGGTGATGCGGGGCTGGGACTGTCGGGTGGTCAGCGCCAGCGCCTGGCCATTGCTCGGGCACTGTTGGTGGATGCACCTATCCTGTTGTTGGACGAAGCCACCAGTGCCCTCGATGCCCAAAGCGAGCATCTGATCCAGCAAGCATTACCGACCTTGATGAGTGGGCGCACCACGCTGGTCATCGCCCATCGCCTGGCCACGGTGCAGCACGCCGATCGCATTGCAGTGATTGATCAGGGGTGTCTGGTCGCAATCGGTAGTCACCGGCAGTTGATTGCCGAGAGCCCTTTATATGCGCGCCTGGCAGCCTTGCAGTTCAACACCGTTACGGATTTGTGACAGGTTCGACGCACTGTCACATTTTTGTAGCAATCCCTTGAGACTATCGCTTCCAGCTGTTGCGTAACGCTCGAATTTGGCTGCTATCGACCGATGGCAGCTTTTTTTTTCGCCCGCAGTTCGCTCACTTCTTTCCATGTTCTGGGACTCCTTTCCGATGTTGCGTAAATCCTTGCGAGTGCAAATTCTGGCGTTGCTCGGCGGCAGCCTGTTGGCGATGCTGGCGATCGCGCTGGTCTGCTTTCAATTGCTGTCATCCAGTGTTCGCGGCTATGGCCAGCTGATCAATGGGCCGTTACAGGCGTCGCAGTTGATCGATGAAGCCAACCTGCAGTTCAAGGTCCAGGTCCAGGAATGGAAGAACGTGCTGTTGCGCGGCAAGCAACCGGCTGAGCTGGACAAGTACTGGCAGCAGTTTCTCGCCCGTGAGCGGCAGGTGCAGGGGATTCTTGATCAGTTGATCCTGCGTAGCGAGGCGCCGCTGAAAACTCGTGCCGAGCAACTCAAGCAAAGCCACCAGCAGTTGGGCCAGGCCTATGCTCAGGGACGTCAGGCATTTCTGTCGGCGGGTGCGGACCCGGCCGCAGGAGACTTGGCGGTCAAGGGCGTGGACCGTGCCACCAGCGAGCAGATGAGTGAGTTGGTCAGCCAGCTGCGCAGTGACGCTCAGGCTCGCGCCCAGTCGATCAACCAGTCAGCAGAACGGACGGTATGGCTAGGGTTGTTGGTGATGTTCGGTTCGGCATTGCTAGTGGGGTTGTTCAGCTTGTGGTTAATCAATCGCAGCCTGATCGAGCCGATCCGCGGCTTGATCGACTATGTCGCGCAACTGAGCCAGGGGTGCTTCCAGGCGCGGGTCGCTACTAATCGCGAGGATGAGCTCGGTCGCTTGGCCGTGGCCGCCAACACGTTGCGCGACTTTCTTGCCGACACCGTTGCCCGCCTGCAGAACAATGCCGGTGAGCTGGAAAACGCCAGTGGTGAACTGCGCACTATCGCCGGCAATATGGCGCGCGGCACTGATGATCAATTCCAGCGCACCGATCAGGTGGCCACGGCCATGCACCAAATGTCAGCCACGGCCCAAGAAGTCGCCCGCCATGCCGCCGAAGCGGCACGGGCCGCCGATGATGCCGACCACAGTGCTCAGGCTGGCGAGCAAGTGATGCAGGCGACCATCGACACCATCGCCAGCGTCAATCAGGAAATTGCCGGTACGGCGGCGGTCATCCGCCACCTGGAAACCGATAGCGCCAGGATTGGCAAGGTGCTGGAGGTGATTCGCGCGATTGCCGAACAAACCAACCTGTTGGCGCTCAATGCCGCCATCGAAGCCGCACGGGCCGGGGAGGCCGGTCGCGGCTTTGCTGTGGTCGCCGACGAAGTTCGCAATCTGGCCCAGCGCACTGCCGCATCGATTGCTGAGATCAATCAGATTATCAGCGCTGTGCAGTGCGGGGCTGTGGAGGCGGTCAAGGCCATTGAAAGCGGTCAGCAGCGCAGTGAAGAGGGGGCCGAACAGGTCCAGCGTGCCGGGCACATGCTGCAGCGCATCACTCTGGCGGTGGAAGCGATCCGCGACATGAACCGGCAAATCGCTACGGCTGCGGAAGAGCAGACCAGTGTGGCTGAAGACATTTCCCGCAACCTGGTGGAAATCACCCGGATCGCCACTGCCAATCAGCAGTCGGTGCAGCACACCGAGCAGGCCGGACAGCGGCTGCATGAGCTGTCAGGCCAGCTCGGTGAGGTTACTGCACGGCTAAGTGCTTGAGAAAAGGGGGAAATCCGCCACAATTCCGCGCCGCCGAAACAATAATGTGGCGGATTGCCGCCAAAAAAATCATTAAAGATGGGGTGCGACGACACGTCCTAGCTATTAGCCGTTGGTCTCTCATAAGTTGGCCTGATTTGTGCTTAAAGGCGGTCAGGCCTAGGCCATGCAAGCACCCGGCGCCAAGCGTTCAGGGTGACGACCGTTCCCGATCCATCGAACAACCCCAGCCGCCAACCATTGCCCGGGCGTCCAGGCCGCTTGCCTGAACGCCGAGCAGCGCTAAGCTTTGGTCTGCGCGAGCAACAACAAGAATTCGGGCGTGCACAACGGGATGAGCGGTCATTGCCAATTACTCCACTTCAATTGGATTGAACTATGAAAAAAATCCTGCTGACGCTCCTATGCCTGAGTGTCATTGGTTGCTCCAAGCCCAGCGAACCCGAGAAAACTGTCGATGTGCTGTTGATCGGCGGTGGCATCATGAGTGCAAGCCTCGGTACCTACATCAATGAACTGGAGCCGACCTGGTCGATCGACATCTACGAGCGTCTGGACAAGGTCGCCGAAGAAAGCTCCAACGCCTGGAATAATGCCGGTACCGGTCACTCCGCGTTCTGCGAGCTGAACTACACCAGCGAAGGCGCCGACGGCAAGATCGACATCACCAAGGCCGTTGGGGTCAACGAGCAGTTCGAGATTTCCAAGCAGTTCTGGGCCTATCAGGTTGAGCAGAAGGTGCTGAACAACCCGCGTTCGTTCATCAACAACGTGCCGCACATGAGCTTCGTTTGGGGCGACAAGAACGTCGAATTCCTAAAGAAGCGTCATGAAGCCCTGCAGCACAGCTCGCTGTTCCGCGGTATGGAATACTCCGAAGACCACGCCCAGATCCAGAAGTGGGTGCCGCTGGTAATGGAAGGTCGCGCTGGCGACCAGAAAATCGCCGCGACCCGCATGCCGATCGGTACCGACGTCAACTTCGGTGAAATCACCCGTCAGCTGATCGCCTCGCTGACCAAGCACGACAACGTCAAGCTGCACGTCCAGCATGAAGTGCGCGACATCGTGCGTAACGCCGACAACACCTGGACCGTGGTCGTTGCTGACCTGGCCAACAAAGGTGTCGAGCGTAGCGTCAAGGCCAAGTTCGTCTTCATCGGTGCCGGTGGTGGCGCCCTGAAGCTGCTGCAGAAGTCCGGCATTCCTGAAGCTGATGGCTACGCAGGCTTCCCGGTTGGCGGCCAGTTCCTGATGACCGACAACCAGGACATCGTTGCCCGTCACAAGGCCAAGCTGTATGGCAAGGCTTCCGTAGGTGCCCCACCGATGTCGGTTCCGCACCTGGACACCCGCGTCATCGACGGCAAGGAAGTGCTGCTGTTTGGCCCGTTCGCGACCTTCTCGACCAAGTTCCTCAAGAACGGTTCGCTGCTGGACATGTTCGCTGCCCTGACCACCCACAACATCATGCCGATGACCCATGCCGGTATCGACAACATTGACTTGAGCACCTACCTGATGGGTCAGTTGATGCTCAGCTTCGATGACCGCATGGAAGCCCTGCGCGAGTACTTCCCGAACGCCAAGAACGATGACTGGAAGCTGCTGCAAGCCGGTCAGCGTGTACAGGTGATCAAGAAGGATCCAGTGCACGGTGGTGTGCTGCAGTTCGGTACTGAAGTGGTTGCCGCTCAGGACGGTAGCATTGCCGCCTTGCTGGGCGCCTCGCCAGGTGCCTCGACTGCCGCGCCGATCATGCTCAGCGTGCTGGAGAAGACCTACAAGGATCGCATCAAGAGTCCTGAGTGGCAGGCCAAGCTCAAGCAAATCATTCCGACCTATGGCCAGAAGCTCAATAACAACCTTGAGTTGACCAACGCCACTCGTGAATGGAGCAGCTCGCGTCTGGGCCTGCTGAATACGCCGGTATTGCCGGAAGAGGCCGCTGCGGTACAGGCTGAGCCTGCGCTGTAAACAGTTGCTTGGCTGGAAACAAATAACCCCCTATTCAGGGGGTTATTTGTTTTTGCGGCTGGCAGATCAATGATGCTTCTTGCGATGGTCATTGGCCAGGTTGTTACCCAGCGCACCGCCGGCAGCACCGCCTAGGCCCGCGCCGATGGCGGCACCGCTTTTGCCGCCGAGCTTATTGCCCACCAGCGAGCCGCCGGCCGAGCCCAGCCCGCCACCAATCGCTGCCTTGGTCTTGTTGCCTTGCTTGGCGCCCATGGCGCTGCCTGCTGCACCGCCGACACCGGCACCAATGGCGGCACCCGTGCTGCCACCGAGCTGCTGGCCGACTACGTTACCCAGAACACCACCCAGGCCACCGCCTACAGCAGTCTGGCCATCACCGGCCATGGCGCCTTGTGCGCACAGCAGACCCAGGGTCAGGGCGGCAAGAGTCTTACGCATGTTGTTTCAACCTCTAAGTTCGAAAGGCGCGCATTCTGCGGGTCACCGCGCCACCGTGCAATGCTGGCCAGTACAGTTGTCGACTTGCGGGCAGCAAAAAGCCCGCGCGAGGCGGGCTTTTTGCTGAGTGGACTTGTCGCAGGTGTCAGAGATCCTTGACGGTACGAACCTGATCCTTGTTGATGCGGGTCTGCTTGCCATCGAGCTGTTCGAACTCGTAGAAGCCTGAATCCTCGTCATACTGCGGGGTGTCGACCGCCTGGATTTCACGGCCGTCGTTCAGGGTAATGACGGTTGGCGAAGCGCAACCAGCCAGAGTGCCCAGGCCCAGGGCGAGCAGGAAAGCGGGAAGGGTCCGTTGAATCATTATGTTTCTCCAGTAAAGGATGGTGCGGAATGTTCTTGAGACGCATGGCGACGGCGCAAGTTCCTTGCACATTGCAGCATAGCGGCTGCACCGCACTCTTGACTGGGGGCAATCCTCTGTGGTGCAGCGGGCGCGAGCCGGGCAGGGCAGGGCTGTGATATAACACCGCGCATACTCTTCATCTATGGAGCCAGGCCCCATGAAAGCCAAGGCAGATGTACCTTTCGTGCCGCTGAATATCGCGGTGTTGACGGTCAGCGATACTCGTACCCTGGAGACCGATACTTCTGGGCAGATGTTTGTCGACCGCCTGACCGAGGCTGGCCACGGTCTTACTGCACGGGTGTTGCTCAAGGACGATCTGTACAAAATTCGCGCCCAGGTCGCTACCTGGATTGCCGATGAGCAGGTGCAGGTGGTGTTGATCACCGGTGGCACTGGCTTCACTGGGCGCGATAGCACGCCTGAAGCTGTCGCTTGCCTGCTGGACAAGCAGGTCGACGGCTTCGGTGAGTTGTTCCGGCAAATATCTGTGGCCGATATCGGTACCTCCACCGTGCAGTCACGCGCCCTGGCCGGCTTGGCCAACGGTACGCTGGTTTGCTGCCTGCCCGGTTCGACCAACGCCGTGCGTACCGGTTGGGATGGCATTCTTGCCGAGCAGCTCGATGTCCGTCATCGTCCCTGCAACTTCGTCACTCACCTCAAGCAGGCCGAGCCCTGCGCCAGCCGAGGTTGAGGTGCCTGTGAACAAATCATTGATGCCCGTCGAAGACGCGTTGGCCCGCTTGCTGGCGTTGGCCGAGGCGGCGCCGATTGTCGAGACCGAACAGGTGGCGCTGACGCAAGCCGAGGGACGTGTGCTGGCTGAAGAGCTGATTGCCAGCCTGGACCTGCCGCCTTGGCCAAACAGTGCCATGGACGGTTATGCCTTGCGTCTGGCCGATTGGCAGGGCGAGGCGTTACCGGTCAGTCAGCGGATTTTCGCCGGTCATGCCCCCGAGCCACTGCTGCCAGGCACCTGTGCCCGGATTTTCACCGGCGCGCCGTTGCCGGCGGGGGCCGATTGCGTCGAGATGCAGGAAAACGCCGAGATTCAGGAAGACCAACGGGTGCGCTTCAACGAGCCGCTGCGCGTCGGCCAGAATGTCCGCCCGCAGGGCCAGGAAACCTGTGCCGATGAGTCAGTGCTGGCAGCGGGCACGCGCATGGGGCCGATTGAGCTGGGGCTGGCGGCAACCCTGGGGTGCGCCACGCTCAAGGTGGTTCGCAGGATCAAGGTTGCCGTACTCTCCACCGGTGACGAGTTGGTTGAGCCCGGCTTGCCCTTGGGGCCTGGTCAGATCTACAACAGTAACCGCCGCCTGTTGGTCAGTTGGTTGCAACGCCTGGGTTGTGAGGTCGTTGATGCCGGGATTCTCGCTGATGACCTGCAGAAAACCCGTGATTGTCTGGCAGGCTTGAGTCAGGTCGACCTGATTCTTTCAACCGGTGGAGTGTCCGTGGGGGAGGCCGATTACCTCGGCCTGGCCTTGCGTGAAGCCGGTGAGCTGGCCCTGTGGAAACTGGCGATCAAGCCCGGCAAGCCATTGACCTTCGGCCACTATAAAGGCGTGCCGGTAATCGGTCTGCCTGGCAATCCGGCGTCTACGCTGGTGACTTTCGGTCTGTTGACGCGACCCTACCTGCTGCGCCGCCAGGGTGTCAGGGATGTAACTCCGCTGCAATTCCCTGTGCCTGCTGGTTTCGATTGGCCCTCGGCCGGCAATCGTCGGGAGTATTTGCGGGCACGGCTCGACCAGGGCCATGCCCTGATCTACAAGAACCAGAGCTCTGGAGTGTTGCGCAGCGCGGCGTGGGCCGAGGGGCTGGTGGAGGTCCGCGAAGGTACCACCCCTGCCAAAGGCGATACCGTGCAGTTCATTCCCTTGAGCGAGTTACTCGGCTGAACGACTGAGCAACCCAGTGCCCAGAGTGCCGAGTGTCGGCGCGTGCAGGCTCAGACGCGCATGCACGCTTTCCAGTTGGGCGGCGGCAATGCTCCAGTCGTGCCGATCGGTGACGAACTGGCGTGCTGCTTCCGACAGTTGGCGCATGCGCCAGGGTTGGTTGAGCAGCTGGGTAATGAGTAACGCCAGTTGATCGCCGTCGTCACTGCCCAGGTAGTGCTCGCCCTGGGTCACCTGCAATCCGCAGACGCCCTTGGTGGTCGTGACCACCGGTAAACCCGCAGCCATCGCTTCCAGCACCTTGATCTTCGAGCCACCGCTGTAGCGTAGCGGGGCGAAGAAAATCGCTGAATGGCGTTGCAATTCGCGCAAGTCGGGTAAATAACCCACCCATTCAATGCGTGGGTCGCTCCAGCGTGACTTCCAGCTGTCAGGCAGGGCATGCCCTACCACGGCCAGGCGCACGGCCGGGTTGCTCTGCCAGACTTGTGGAAGGATGTCTTCGAGTGCCCACTCAATGGCTTCGAGGCTGGCGCTGTATTCGAAATTGCCGACAAACAACAGACGCTGGCTGTGTGGCGACGGCTGAATATTCTGGTAATGCGCACAATCGACACCGTTGATGACCAGGGACGCGGGGTGCCCGGTCAGACTGCTGATGTGTTCGGCGTCTTTGGGGCTGACGGCCACTACTTCATGGGCCTGGCTCAACACACGGCTTTCCCAGCGCCGGTAGCGCCAGCGGTCGAAGGCATTGAAAGGTCGTAGCCATAGCGGCAAGCGGTCGTGACAGGCGGCCCCTGACACCGACTCAATGGTGTGTTCGCTGAGCAAAAAGGGCAGGCCGCGGGCTTGGAGGGCTTTTTCGAACGGTTGGAAGCTGTAGCTGTGTTCGATCTGGATCACATCCCAGTGCTCTTCCAGCAGTTGTTCGAAGCAGTGGCGCAAGTGCGGTGCCAGGCCATTGACGCTGGCACGCATGGGGTAACCGACATACACCGCTGCCAGCAGATTCAAAGGGCTGTGCAAGGGGCGTCGGGGTAACACGATCAGGCGCTCGAGCAAGGGTTCGAGCGCCTGGCGTGCTGCCTCGCAGGGCGGGTTCTTCGACTGCACCAGTAGGGTGATCTGGTGACCACGCTGCGCCAGGTTGCGCAGCAGGTGATATTGCCGGGTTTTGCCACCACTGGTGGTCGGCCAGGGCAGGTAAGGCAGTGTCCAGAGTACGCGCATGACCCCTTTCCTCGATATATCAGACGGGTAACGGCATGCAGATAGGAATGGACACGCCTGAGAGTGTCAGCTGCTGGCTGATTCCGGGGCGCGTCCATAGATATCAGTAAAGCGCACGATGTCGTCCTCGCCCATATATTCGCCACTTTGTACTTCGATCATGACCAGGTCGATCACCCCGGGGTTGGTCAGGCGATGTACCCGCCCCGGTTTGATAAAGGTCGATTCGTTGGTGTCGAGCAAAAACTCGTCTTCACCGTTGGTCACGCAGGCCATGCCGCTGACTACGATCCAGTGTTCGCTGCGGTGATGGTGCATCTGCAGCGACAGTGACGCTTGAGGGCGAACCATGATGCGCTTGATCTTGAAGCGCGGGCCTTCCTCAAGCACTGTGTACATGCCCCACGGGCGATTCACCGTGCGGTGCAGGCGATAGGCGTCATGGCCCTGATGCTTGAGCTGCTGGGCGATGACTTTGACTTCCTGGCTGCGCGCGGCATCGGCGATCAGCAGGGCGTCAGGGGTGTCAATGATGATCAGGTTGTCCAGCCCCACGGCGCCGACCAATCGGCGTGGCGAGTCGATGTAGCAATTGCTGACGTCATGCAGCACGGTCTCGCCATTGCACTGGTTACCGTTCTCGTCCGCTTCCTTGAGTTCGCGCACCGCCTGCCAGCAGCCGATGTCGCTCCAGCCCAGATCGGCAGGCAGCACGGCGACTTGGCTTGAGCGTTCCATGACGGCGTAATCGATGGAAATGTCTGGTACTTTTTCGAAGCTCTGCGGGTCGAGTTCCAGTTGCAGTTCGCCCTCGCCGTGTTTGCAGGGACTTTGTTCCAGGCAGTTATGCACACTGGCGAGCAGGTCGGGAGTATGGCGGTCCAGCTCTGTCAGAATGGCGTCAACACGCATGCAGAACATGCCGGCATTCCACAGGTGCTGGCCGCCGTCCAGGTAGCGTTGGGCGGTGACGGCATCAGGTTTTTCGACAAAGCACTCGACTTTGTAACCGTGGTCGTTCAGCGCCTGGCCTTTCTCGATGTAGCCAAAACCGGTCTCGGCATGGCTGGGTACCAAGCCAAAGGTGGTCAGCCAGCCTTGCTCTGCCAGGTTGCGCGCTTGCCCGACGGTGCGTTCAAACGCGCCCAGGTCGTTGATCAGGTGATCGGCAGGCAACACCAGCAACAGCGCGCTTTCACCATACAGACGCGCACAGTGCAGGGCGGCGGCGGCAATGGCCGGTGCGGTGTTGCGCCCAAAGGGCTCGAGGATGAAATCCAGCGCCATGCCAGCCTGATTCAACTGACGGTATTCATCTTGAGTGCGGAAATACACTTCACGGTTAGTCACCGTCAGCACGCGCTCGACGTCTGGCAGCGCGCTGGCTCGCGAGAAAGTCTTTTGCAGCAGGCTCTGGCCGTCGGGCAGGCGCATGAAGGGTTTAGGCATGGTTTCACGGGAAACCGGCCACAGACGAGTGCCGGCGCCGCCGGCGATGATGCAGGGGATCAGAACGCTCATTTCACAGCCTTGAGTCAGGGCACTGAGGCTACAGTGCTGTAAGGGGAAACAGGGACCTGGCAGGCGCTCGGGTAAATAGTCAATAAAATGACTTTTACGGTCGGCATCTTCCATGAAGGCCAAATATTTGTCGAATGATGCACCCAGGCGTCCGCGCTTTCAATGATATTTGTGTGAATGCTCGGCAATTTTTCATCCGCTCACTCAGCCTTGGTGCAGCAAAAGCGCAGGCTGAGTGGTCGAGATGCTCAAGTTTGGTGTAACGGGGGAGGCAACATGACGCAGCACAAGACCTTAATGATCCTGCATGGCAAGCAAGCTATGAACGAGCAGGTGCGCGCTGCTGTAGGGGCGCTGCGAGAGCGCGGATGGCCACTGGATGTACGCCTGACCTGGGAGGCCGGGGATGCCGCGCGGCTGGTCGACGAAGCGGTGGTTGGTGGCTATGAGCACATTGTCGCTGGTGGTGGTGACGGCACCTTGCGTGATGTCGCCGAAGCCATGGTGCGCGCCGCTACCCAGGCAAGTTTGGTGCTGCTGCCGCTGGGCACGGCCAATGATTTCGCTCGGGCCGCTGGCATACCACTTGAGCCTGAACAGGCCCTGGCGTTGCTGGAAGCGCCGGTTCAGGCCATTGATCTGGGGCGGGTGGGGGAGCAGGTGTTTCTCAATATGGCCACCGGCGGTTTCGGCAGCCAAGTCACTGCCAATACCTCTGAAGAGCTGAAAAAAGTGCTGGGCGCGGCAGCTTACATGTTTACTGGTTTGTCGCGTTTCAGTGAGCTCAGTGCTGCTTCGGTAACCTTGCATGGGCCGGATTTCCAGTGGCAAGGAGACTTGCTCGCGCTGGGGATCGGCAACGGACGACAGGCCGGTGGTGGGCATGTGTTGTGCCCGCAGGCGAAGGTCGATGATGGGTTGCTGGATATCAGTATTCTGCCGGCTCCGCAGGAAATGCTGGGCACCCTGCGCAGCCTGCTCAGTGATGGTCTGGGCCTGGAAAATCTGTTTGTACGGGCACGTTTGCCGTGGGTAGAGATCAAGAGTTCACAAGGCCTGGACATCAATCTCGATGGGGAGCCGCTACAGGCTGACAGCATGCGCTTTGAGGTGTTGGCTGCGGCCTTGCGCGTGCACCTGCCAGCCAAATCGCCGCTGCTTAATCATCGATACTGATGATTTGCTCGCGTACGGCAAACAGTACCAGGCCGGCGACGTCATAGATCTGCAGGCGCTTCATGATCTGCGAGCGATGAGTTTCTATGGTCTTGATGCTCAATCCCAGCCCGTGGGCAATCTCTCGGGTGGATTTGCCGCGTACGATCAGGCGCAGAATTTCTAGCTGGCGGGCAGTGAGGTTGTGGTTTTCCGCAGCCTGCGGTTTGCTCGTTTGGGCGCGCAACAACGCCTGATTGATGACAGTGTGGGCAATTGCCGGGCTCAGGTAGCGCTCGTCGCTGCGCAAGGCAGCCAGCGCCTGTTCCAGTTCAGTGGCTGTAGTGTCCTTAAGCAGGTATCCATGGGCACCGCTTTCCAACGCTTGCATGATCAGTTCAGGGTCGGTGTGCATCGACAGGATCAGCACCTTGCTGCGACAGCCGCTGGCGCGCAGTTGGGTCAGCGCATCGAGGCCGTTGGTTGAGCGCATAGAAATGTCCAGCAGGACAATGTCCGGATCCAGTTGCAGTACCAGTTCGGCCACCTGGCTGCCGTCATTGCCTTCGCCAACTACCGTGTAGCCGGGGATGTCCGAGACCAGGGCGCGGACGCCGGCGCGAATCAGTGAGTGGTCGTCTACCAGGAGCAATTTACAAGTCATGGGGCGTTGCTTGTCTTGGCGCGTTCCAGGCTGCGCGGAGGCCAGGGAAACAGCGCGTCAATTCGGGTGCCGTGGCCAGGCTGGCTGCTGATCGATAGAGTGCCGTCGAGCAGGGCGGTGCGCTCGAGCATGCCGGCCATGCCGCGCTGTCCTTCATCTGCGGGGTTGCTGGCGGGCAGGAAGCCCTGGCCATCATCGCTGATGGACAAGGCCAGGCCTTCGGGCTGGCGCTCAATACAGACCACCAGATTGTGTGCGCTGGCGTGGCGGAGCATGTTGGTGACCGCCTCTTGAGTGATGCGAAAGGCCGCAATGGCCATATCTTCGGGAATCCCGCCCAGGCGCTGGCGGCATTCAAGACTCCAGTGCACATTGGTGTTTTCCAGCGTGCGCAGCAAGTGTGCGCGCAAGCTGGCCTCCAGTCCCAGGCTCGCCAGTTGGCGTGGATTGAGAATAGCCGAGACATCACGAACATTGGTCAGGGTGTCGTCCAGGGTGTTGCGCAGGGTGCTGCAGTGTTCCTGCAGTTCACTTGGTACTCGGCGTTGCAGCCAGTCAGCCTGAAGCTTGGCCGCCGTCAACAATTGGCCGATATCGTCGTGCAGCTCCCGGCTCAGGCGTTGGCGCTCGCTTTCCTGAACCTTGAGCAAGCGGTCGGCAAGCTCTGCCGGACGCATGGCAATCGAGCGTGCCCAGTGGCGCAAGTGCCAGCCAATGCTCAGCATCGCCAGCAACTGCAGGATCAGTACGCCGACCGGCATCGGTAGCGCATACAGGTACAGCACCAGGCTGGCAATGATCGAGGCCAGGCACAGCAGTGCAGTAAACCCGCGCAGCAGAGCGGCTCCGGGGCGCCGAAGCTTGAATCTATTGAGGCTTGAGAGCATAGAAAATGAAGCCACTGAAATATCGCTGTAGAAAGCCTGAAAAGGTCAAACTAGAGGCGTTGTCGTATTGTCTTCAAACATCATTTAAGTATCGGGTCGGGCAGTCTGATGATTACCCTGTGCCAAGAGAATGAATCATCGAGGACATGATCGGCCAAGGTCTGACCAGCCTTCGTCAGCGCGCATGGTATCACTTCAAGTGAAAAGGGTGGCGAACTCTGGTAACTGCTTGAATCGTCAGATTTTCCGGGCTGGTACGGAGGTTCCGTTATGTCGCCGTGCCTAGCACTTTGCCACCATTTTGAAGGCATTAATTCTTTCACAAAATGAATTAATTCTGCAGTTATACATTGGCCTGCATAAGTGTTAGGAAAGCGCCGAAAGTTTTGGGTTAGTACGGCGCCCGGTGCACTACCAATAGCGGGCAATGAATATTTGTCTATTGTCCGTTAGTTACCCATAGTTGTCCGGCCCGTTGCCGCGCTGGGAGTGTGCGGCGAGTGGTCGCAAGGGGTCATGCGCGAGGTGCAGGAGGTGCAGGCCAATCCAGGATTCAAGGCTGCCGCCAAGTTATCCAGGAGCACCTCTTGTTCATCGGTGTCCAGCCCCAGGCGACCGGTGCGTGGGTCAACCAATTCCAGTTGCCAGGCCAGCAGGGTCAGGCACTCGTTCAAGGCCGGCAGGGCATCGCCTGGCAGGTGCGACGGTGTTTGGGCGGTGTCGAGCAGGGCTTGCAGTTGCTTGCTGTAGCTGGCTACTTCCACCAGCCCCAAGGATTGGGCGCGAGCGACCAGAGTGGCCAAGGTATCGGTAAGGCAGTGGCAGGCATCTGGATCATTGTCGATCAGTTGCAGGTGCTGCAAGCACTCCTCAGCCTGGGTCAGCAAGACCTGGGCATCCACCAGAAAGTCCTGCAGGACGCTGCTGTTGAGTGGTTCGTTAGCCATCATTTCGCTCCAGCGCAAAGGGCTGGAGCAGGGATTGGCCACAACGAGGCGATCGCTGACAAAAGCCTGACTCCGTTCATGCAATGAGAATGGCGTCACATTAATGGCTAATGGATATCGCGAACATCAGGTCTCACCCGATTGCTACTAGGGGTTTCCCTGATGAGTGATTCGTTTGCGACCCTTTGCGGGTATTCGCGACAGGAAGAAGCTGAGTCCAGTAAAGCATGATGTTAAAATGACATCAATGGTCGGTTGTGCATTTCCTTCCGGGGTCAAGCTGTGCCCGATCTGGCCGATACAGGGCCAACGAATTCATTTTTCGAACAAGCCTGAGGGTTCTTTAATGGCTGGCATTCTCGACACAGTAGACCAAAGAACGCAGCTGGTAGGTGAGAACCGCCTGGAAATCTTGATGTTTCGCCTGGCCGGTCGACAATTGTTCGCAATCAATGTGTTCAAGGTGCAGGAAGTGCTGCAGATGCCCAAGCTGACCTTGATGCCTCAACGTCATCCTTTTGTCTGCGGCGTGGTCAACCTGCGCGGGCAGACCCTGCCGGTGATCGACCTGTCTCAGGCCATCGGCATGCGCCCGTTGGCGCCGGGGCCGGGAAGCACGATCATCGTCACCGAGTACAACCGTTCGGTGCAGGCGTTCCTGGTGGGTGGCGTCGACCGCATCGTCAACATGAACTGGGAGGCGATCATGCCGCCGCCCAGCAGTGCCGGCCGCCAGCATTACCTGACCGCGATCAGTAAGGTTGATGAGCAGTTGGTGGAAATCATCGACGTGGAAAAAGTCCTGGCCGAAATTGTCCCGTACAGCGCCAAGGTTTCGCGCGAAAAACTTGATGATCCGGTGTTGGCACGGGCTCGTGGCCGCGAGGTGCTGCTGGTGGACGACTCCACCGTGGCCTTGGCTCAACTGCGCGAGACCCTGTCCCAGTTGGGGGTGAAAATGCACGTTGCCAGTGATGGTCTGAAGGCCTTGCGCATGCTCAAAGGCTGGGCAGATGCGGGTGAAGACATGTGTGAAAAGCTCCTGATGATTTTCACTGATGCCGAGATGCCGGAGATGGATGGCTATCGCCTGACCACTGAAATTCGTAATGACCCACGCCTGCGCCCGTTGCACGTGGTGCTGCACACCTCGCTGTCGGGTAGTTTCAACGAATCGATGGTGAAGAAGGTCGGCTGTGACAATTTCCTCTCCAAGTTCCAGCCGGATAAATTGGTCGATGTCGTGCGTCAGCGCCTGATGCTGGATGAAGCGACGGCCTGAGTCGGTATAAGCTAAGCGCTTTGAATCGGCAGAAGGCAGGTTACCGATGCAATTGAGTGCGTTGTACCGTTATCCGCTCAAGTCCGCGCGCGGCCAAGTGTTGCATTCGTCCTCGCTGGACGCGCTGGGGTTGAGTGGTGATCGTCGCTGGATGCTGGTGGAGCGCGACAATGGCCGCTTCTTGACCCAGCGCGCCTATCCGCAGATGAGTCAGTTAAGCGCGCTGCTCGACGCCGCTGGTGACCTGACCCTCGAAGCACCTGGGCGCGCCGCACTGACGGTTGCCGTGCCGCAAGCGGACACTGACCTGCGCGGGGTGACAATCTGGCGCGACACCTTTCGTGTGCCGGATGCCGGTGATGCTGCTGGGCAGTGGCTCAGCGAGTTTATCGGCAAGGATGTACGGTTGGTCCATGTGCCCGAGCAGCGTACCCGCTTCCTGCCTGGTGGCTACGGCCTGGTCAGTGATCGCGTGGCGTTTGCAGACGGTTTTCCTTTATTGCTGATTGGCCAGGCGTCGCTCGACGATCTGGTGCAGCGGGTCGGACGTCCGTTGGAGATGCTGCGTTTTCGTCCCAATCTGGTGGTGGAGGGCGCACAGCCCTATGCCGAAGATGGCTGGAAGCGTATCCGTATCGGCGAGATGGAGTTTCGCGTGCTCAAGCCGTGCGAGCGCTGCATCATGACCACCATCGACCCGCAGACTGGTGAGCGCAGTGCTGACCGCGAACCACTGGCGACACTTAAAGCCTATCGGCAGAAGGAGGGTGATGTGCTGTTTGGGCAGAACCTGGTGGCTGACGGTAGCGGAGTGCTGGAGGTGGGAATGCCGGTGACTGTGCTGGAATAGTTGATCATTGTAGGCGCAAGCCTTGCTGGCGATGCGGTCCGCGCGGTATCAGGTATTGCGCGGTGCTCGCATCGCCGGCAAGGCTGTTAACAACCTTGCCTTTTACTGATCGTCAAAATAACGCTCATGCCAGTCCACCAGTGGCTGCGGCGAATTGAGCTTTTGCCCATAGATCACCGAGTAGGACAACACGTTCTGCACGTATTGGCGGGTCTCATCAAACGGAATCGACTCTACCCACACGTCGAAGCTCAGGTGGTCGGCACCGCGCAGCCATTGCCGCACACGGCCGGGACCTGCGTTGTAGGCGGCTGAAGCGAGTACCCGGTTACCATTGAACTGACTGTGCACCTGGCTCAGATAGGCTGCCCCCAGCTGGATGTTCTTGTCCGGATTGAACACTTGCGAGGGAGAGGCCAATGGAATGCTGAACTTGCGGGCGGTCTCTTTGGCGGTAGCCGGCATCAGCTGCATCAGGCCGCTGGCGCCCACGCTGGAGCGCGCGTCTTCCATGAAGGCGCTTTCCTGGCGGGTGATAGCGAACACCCAGCTTGAGTGCAGACCGCGTACTTTGGCTTCACGCACCAAGGTGTCGCGGTGGGCCATCGGGAAGCGGATATCCAGATCGTCCCAGTATTTTGCCTGGCTGATCGTGCGGATCGCCGGGAAGTACCAGCGCATGTCATAGGCCAGGCGGGCCTGGGCAACCATTTCGTCGCGGTTGAAGTGGCGGCTGACGTGGTACCACTCGCGGCGACCGTCGACGATCTGGCCGCGGGCATGGAATTCCAGGGCACGGCGAATGCCTGGGGTGTTGCGCACCTTGTTCATCAGCGCCTGGCTCAGCACCAGCGGCTTGTTGTTCAGCTGGTATGGCGTCTTCGCCCGGTCGGCGGCGAGGAAACCATAGAAATCACGTTCGCGCGCGACGGTCTGGTACAGCGACGGGATCTGCGGGTTCTTCGGCTGCGCCAGCTCCAGGCTGCGGGCTTGCCAGTAGCGCCAGCGGCTGCTGGTGGCCAGGTCCTGGGGCAAGCGTTTGGTCAAGTCGTAGGCATCTTCCCAGCGACCCAGGCGCAGCAACAAGCGCAGGCGCCATTCGGTGACGGTGTTGTCGCGCAGCTCCGGGTCGTAGCGGGTCATCAGGTCAAGCGCCCGCGGGTCGTAGCGGCGCGCCAGGGTCAGGCCGATTTCCCGGGCGATGGCAACTTTTTCGTCGCGGGAGAAATGCATGCGGTTGGCATAGTCATCCAGCAAGCTCATGGCTCGCTCCGGATCCTGGCGCGCCAGGCGGCGCAGGCCCAGGCTGACGACGTCGGACATGGCTTCGTTGACCGGTACGAAGCGTCCAGGTTGATTCAGCAGTTGTGGCTTTTGTGCCACATCCACCAACAAGCGACCTTGGGGCGCCAGGGTGGTGAGGTTTTTTGTCAGGCTGTTGGCCAGCGCATAATTGCGTGCCTGGGCTGCCAGTTTGGTGCGCTCCCAGCGCTTCTGTTCGGTGAGCTGGCCTTCGGCTGCCCAGCGATCAAACAAAGCGTCGCAGGCGGCAGGTTGAGACTTGCCCACCAACCACAGTTTTTCTGCCGAGGCATAGCCCTCGGCGCGCTGGCCCTGAATGAGCTCACGCTGGCCGTTGAGGCAGTCGAGCTCGGTGAAGTTCAGCTTAGGGTCGTAGTAACGGCTGAAGGTGTCCCATTCGCCACGCTCGGCCAACCAGCGTAACCAGCGCAATTTCATCCAGTTGGCCTGGGGCAGGTCGCCATGGGCGGCGAGAAACTTCTCGATCTCGGCGTTGCTCGCGGTTTTCAGCCGCGCCGTCAGCTCGTCATAAGCCAGGTAGGGCGTCAGCGGATAATCGCTCAGGGCCTTGGCGTAGCGCAGGTATGGGCCTTTGTCGCCCTTGGCCAAGGCGCGTTTGGCCTCGTCATAATACTGGCGCTGCACGGTAATGTCGGTGGCCTGGGCGACGCTGACGGCAGAGGCCGAGAGAAGCAGGCAGGAAACTAGGTTGAACAGGCGGCTGCGCATGAGACTTCCGGGCAGTTTGACCATAAAAAGTGACGGCGAAGCCAGCACTGTGGGGTGACGTTGCTTAAGCTTAGCCGTTTGCCGTAGGCGGATGAAAGCATTGTGCTTGTATCGAGTTGTAATCAAGCGGTCCGTCGTCGGATCTCGCTGCAGGCGCGCCTGCTTAATGTGAAGCGAGGCCAAGTCGGGTAGAATACGCGCCCTGTTTTTGGAGAAGATCATGACCCTGCTCAAATTAAGCGATGTGTCCCTTGCGTTCGGCGCCATGCCGTTGTTGGACAAGGTGTCGTGGCAGATCGCCCGTGGTGAGCGGGTGTGCATTATTGGCCGTAACGGTACGGGCAAGTCGAGCATGCTGCGTCTGGTCAAAGGCGATCAGAAGCCTGACGACGGCGATGTCTGGCGCGCGCCGGGGCTGAAGATCGGCGAACTGCCGCAGGAACTGCCAGTCGCTGATGGCCGTACTGTATTCGATGTGGTGGCAGAAGGTTTGGACGGTGTTGGCGCTTTGCTGGCTGAATACCATCACCTGAGCCAGAACATCCACAGTGATGCTGACCTGGAAAAACTCATGCACGTCCAGCACGACCTGGAAGCGCGTGATGGCTGGCGCTTGCAGCAATTGGTCGACAGTACCCTGAGTCGCCTGCAACTGCCGGCCGACAAGACCCTGGCCGAGCTATCCGGTGGCTGGCGCCGTCGCGTGCTGCTGGCCCAGGCGCTGGTCTCCGAGCCTGACCTGCTGTTGCTCGACGAACCTACCAACCACCTGGATATCGGTGCGATTGCCTGGCTCGAAGAAGCCCTCAGCGGTTTTGGCGGCGCTGTGTTGTTCATCACCCACGACCGTTCCTTCCTGCAAAACCTGGCCACCCGCATCCTCGAGTTGGACCGTGGCGGCCTGATCGACTGGAACGGCGACTACGCCAGTTTCCTGGTGCACAAGGAAGCCGCGCTGGCCGCCGAAGAAACCGCCAACGCGCTGTTCGACAAGAAGCTGGCCCAGGAAGAAGTGTGGATTCGTCAGGGCATCAAGGCTCGACGCACCCGTAACGAAGGTCGTGTGCGTGCCCTCAAGGCCCTGCGCGTTGAGCGCAGCGAACGTCGCGAGCGTACAGGTAAGGCCAATATCATGCTCGATGTTGCGGAGAAATCCGGCAAGCAGGTCATGGTTCTGGAAAACGTCAGCTTCAGCCATCCGGGTGGGCCGCAGCTGGTCAAGGACTTCTCTATGGTCCTGCAGCGCGAAGACCGCATTGGTCTACTTGGCGCTAACGGTACCGGCAAGACCACCTTGCTCAAATTGATGCTCGGTGGCCTTGAGCCTACCAGCGGCAAGATCGAGTCCGGCACGCGCCTGGAAGTCGCCTATTTCGACCAACTGCGTCATCAGTTGGACCTGGAAAAGACCGTCATCGACAACCTGTCCGAAGGTCGCGACTTCATCGAGATTGACGGTCAGAACCGCCATGTCCTGAGCTACCTGGGCGACTTCCTGTTCAGCCCGCAGCGTGCCCGCACGCCGGTCAAGGCGCTGTCTGGTGGTGAGCGTGCGCGCCTGTTGCTGGCCAAACTGTTCAGCAAGCCGGCCAACTTGCTGGTGCTCGACGAACCGACCAACGATCTGGACGTGGAAACCCTCGAGCTGCTTGAGGAAGTGCTGTCGGCGTTCAAGGGCACTGTGTTGATGGTCAGCCACGATCGGGCGTTCCTCGACAATGTGGTCACCAGCACCCTGGTCTTTGAAGGTGAGGGCAAGGTTCGTGAGTACGTCGGTGGCTATCAGGACTGGATCCGCCAGGGCGGTTCGCCGAAGTTGCTCGGTGTCAGTGAGAGCAAGTCGGGCAAGTCTGAGCTGAACACGGCAGTGGTTGAAGCCCCTGAGCCAGCTCCGGTGGCTGCTTCGGCCGCTGAGGCACCGAAGAAAAAGCTCAGCTACAAGCTGCAGCGTGAGCTTGAAGCGTTGCCGGGCCAGATCGACGCGCTGGAGCAGAAAATGGCGGCGGTACAGGAAGAAATTTCCGATCCGGCCTTCTACCAGCGTCCGATCGACCAGACCACAGCGGTGTTGGCGCGTCTGGAGCAGATGCAAGGCGAGCTGGATGTGCTGGTTGAGCGTTGGGCTGAACTAGATAGCTGAAAGGCGGGCCCGGTGCATGCAAGTGCGCCGGGCCTTGTCGATTACTCGGGCTTTTTCATCAGGCGTACGGCAAGCACATCGCAAGGTGCGCCGTGCAGTACGTCGTTGGCGGTAGAACCGAGCAGCAGCGCCAGGCCGTGACGACCGTGGCTGCCGACCACGATCAGGTCGCACGCATTTTCCTTGGCCAGTTGATGGATCTCTTGGCGCGGCTGGCCGTAAGTCAGGTGTGAATCTCCGCGTTTGATCTCGGGATATTTGACGAACAGGCGGTCCATGCGCTCTTTTGCCTGGTCGAATTGTTGCTGCTGCAGCTGTGACAGGTCCATCGGCACATCACCGCCAAAAGCCATGGCCATAGGTTCGACGATATGCACCAGAGAGACTTTGGCCTGTGTTGGTTCGGCTAGAGTCATGGCGCGCTTGATGACCGGGTCGCATTCTTCGGTCAGGTCGACGGCAACCAGTATGTGTTCGTAGGGCATGAGAAGCTCTCCTGACAGTCGCGATAGTTCAAGTATGGTCGGTTTCAGGCTGGCCGCTTCGAACCGCGGCTAACCAGCTCATTTGCAAAGCTTTATAGGAACAACAGATATGACGGTCTGGGTAGTGGTGTCAATCCTTGCGCTGATTCTCAGCCCGCTCGCGTGGCTGCGCCCTTCGCGCAATCAGAGTGGGCGGATGGCCCTGCGCATGGAAGCCCGGCGCATGGGATTGAACATGCAACTGACGCCTCAACAGTGGCCGCACTGGCTGCCCAGCGAGCCGCCAAGCCCGTGTGCACAGTTCGTGCGACCACGGCGCCAGGGCAGGGTAGACAGCTGGAGCTACTGGCAAACCACTCCCGGCACCTGGCTTAACCAATGGCGTGAGCCGTGTGCCGATCCGCAACTGGCGGAGCACTTTGCGCGCTTGCCTGACAACGTCTACAAGGTCGAAGCGGGTCCGCAAATGATTGCCCTCTACTGGGGGGAGCGCGGCGAAACATCTGTATTGCAGGATATTGCTGCAGTGCTCAAAGCCCTGGCCTGATCACGCTCAATAAAAAGCCCGATAAACGCATCGGGCGGGCGGGCCAGGCAGGCCGGTTTAAGTCTTGATTGCCACCCAGTGTAGCGGGCTCGCCGCAACCTGCCGGGTTTTCCTTGCCTTTCTTTGCATCGGCTCGCGTTTGCCTGTGTAAGCCTTTAACCACTATTGCTGGCGTGAATACGTTTCGATCATTGCAGGCGGTGTTTGCTCGTGGTCGGCAAAAAATGACCGCAAAGTCGCGTTTTCACGCCGCTTTTGGGTATTTGACAACGGCGTTCTTTTCGTTGAATGTGTCCATACCCAAATCAAACGGGCGTATGAATTGAGCGTTTGTATTGTCAGAAAGCTCTTACAGAATCCCGACTATCGCGCTGACGGGTGTGCCTGGCGCAAGGATTCGGCAATTCACGGCCACTGGCCGGCCGGGTCTTTCACCAGCGATCGGCGTGTACAGTTCAGCTTCCATATCGTGGAGATCAGTTGATGATTTACGAAGGTAAAGCCATCACGGTTAAGGCTCTTGAAAGCGGCATCGTCGAACTGAAGTTCGACCTCAAGGGTGAGTCCGTCAACAAGTTCAACCGTCTTACCCTGAACGAATTGCGTCAGGCCGTAGACACCATCAAGGCCGACGCCTCGATCAAAGGCGTGATTGTCAGCAGTGGCAAGGACGTATTCATTGTCGGCGCGGATATCACCGAGTTTGTCGATAACTTCAAGCTGCCCGAGGCCGAACTGGTTGCCGGCAACCTCGAAGCCAACCGGATTTTCAGCGACTTCGAAGACCTGGCCGTACCGACGGTTGCCGCGATCAACGGCATCGCCCTGGGCGGCGGTCTGGAAATGTGCCTGGCAGCCGACTACCGTGTGATGTCCAGCAGCGCCAAGATCGGCCTGCCGGAAGTCAAGTTGGGTATCTACCCAGGCTTCGGCGGTACCGTGCGCTTGCCGCGTATCATCGGTGCCGACAACGCTATCGAGTGGATTGCCGCCGGCAAGGAAAACCGTGCTGAAGACGCCCTGAAAGTAGGTGCCGTCGATGCTGTTGTTGCTCCCGAGCTGCTGCAAGCCGCTGCCCTGGACCTGGTCAAACGCGCCATCAGTGGCGAGTTCGATTACAAGGCCAAGCGTCAGCCAAAGCTGGAGAAAATCAAGCTCAACGCCATCGAACAGATGATGTCGTTCGAAACCGCCAAAGGTTTCGTTGCCGGTCAAGCGGGCCCGAACTACCCGGCGCCCGTTGAAGCGATCAAGAGCATCCAGAAGGCCGCCAACTTCGGTCGCGACAAGGCCCTGGAAATCGAAGCTGCTGGCTTCGCCAAGCTGGCCAAGACCTCGGTTGCCGAAAGCCTGATCGGCCTGTTCCTCAACGACCAGGAACTCAAGCGCAAAGCCAAGGCCCACGACGAAATCGCCCGTGACGTGAAGCAGGCCGCCGTACTCGGCGCCGGCATCATGGGTGGCGGTATCGCCTATCAGTCGGCAGTCAAAGGTACGCCGATCCTGATGAAAGACATCAACGAAAGCGCCATTCAGCTGGGCCTCAACGAAGCCTCCAAGCTGCTCGGTAAGCGCGTTGAAAAAGGCCGCCTGACCCCGGCGAAAATGGCTGAAGCGCTGAACGCGATTCGCCCGACCCTGTCCTATGGCGACTTTGCCAATGTTGACATCGTCGTTGAAGCTGTGGTCGAGAATCCAAAGGTCAAGCAAGCGGTACTGGCTGAAGTTGAAGGCCAGGTCAAGGAAGACGCGATTCTTGCGTCCAACACCTCGACCATCTCCATCAACCTGCTGGCCAAGGCCCTCAAGCGTCCGGAAAACTTCGTCGGCATGCATTTCTTCAACCCGGTGCACATGATGCCGTTGGTGGAAGTCATCCGTGGCGAGAAGTCCAGCGAAGTGGCAGTTGCCACCACCGTTGCCTACGCCAAGAAGATGGGCAAGAACCCGATCGTGGTCAACGACTGCCCGGGCTTTTTGGTCAACCGCGTGCTGTTCCCGTACTTTGGCGGTTTTGCCAGGTTGGTCAGCGCCGGTGTCGACTTCGTGCGTATCGACAAGATCATGGAAAAATTCGGCTGGCCGATGGGCCCGGCCTACCTGATGGACGTGGTCGGCATCGACACCGGCCACCACGGTCGTGACGTCATGGCCGAAGGCTTCCCTGACCGCATGAAGGACGACCGTCGTTCGGCTATTGATGCGCTCTATGAAGCTAACCGCCTGGGCCAGAAGAACGGCAAGGGCTTCTACGCCTACGAGACTGACAAGCGCGGCAAGCCGAAGAAAGTTGCCGACGCGGCCGTTCTTGAAGTGCTCAAGCCAATCGTCTACGAGCAGCGCGAAGTCACTGACGAAGACATCATCAACTGGATGATGATCCCGCTGTGCCTGGAAACCGTTCGTTGCCTGGAAGACGGTATCGTCGACACTGCCGCCGAAGCCGACATGGGTCTGGTCTACGGCATCGGTTTCCCTCCGTTCCGTGGCGGTGCACTGCGCTACATCGATTCGATCGGCGTAGCAGAATTCGTTGCCCTGGCAGACAAGTACGCCGATCTGGGGCCGCTGTATCACCCCACCGCGAAGCTGCGTGAAATGGCCAAAAACGGCCAGAGCTTCTTCGGTTAAGCGCCCAACGATAGAGAGCGAGAGAATATATGAGCCTGAATCCAAGAGACGTGGTGATTGTCGACTTCGGTCGCACGCCGATGGGCCGCTCCAAGGGTGGCATGCACCGCAACACCCGCGCCGAAGACATGTCCGCGCACCTGATCAGCAAGGTGCTGGAGCGCAACACCAAGGTCGACCCTAGCGAAGTCGAAGACGTGATCTGGGGCTGCGTCAACCAGACCCTGGAGCAGGGCTGGAACATTGCCCGCATGGCTTCGTTGATGACCCAGATCCCGCACACTGCGGCCGGCCAGACCGTCAGCCGTCTGTGTGGCTCGTCGATGAGCGCCCTGCACACTGCAGCTCAGGCGATCATGACCGGCAACGGTGATGTCTTCGTCGTCGGTGGTGTTGAGCACATGGGCCACGTCAGCATGATGCACGGCGTCGATCCGAACCCGCACATGTCGCTGTACGCCGCCAAGGCCTCGGGCATGATGGGCCTGACCGCCGAAATGCTCGGCAAGATGCACGGCATCAGCCGTGAGCAGCAGGACCTGTTCGGCCTGCGTTCGCACCAGCTCGCCCACAAAGCGACGGTCGAAGGCAAGTTCAAGGATGAAATCATCCCGATGCAGGGCTATGACGAGAACGGTTTCCTCAAAGTCTTCGACTACGATGAAACCATTCGCCCGGACACCACCCTGGAAAGCCTCGCGGCCCTCAAGCCTGCGTTCAATCCTAAAGGTGGTACGGTGACCGCCGGTACTTCGTCGCAGATCACTGACGGCGCGTCGTGCATGATCGTCATGTCGGCCCAGCGTGCTCAAGACCTGGGGATCCAGCCGCTGGCGGTGATCCGTTCGATGGCGGTGGCCGGTGTCGACCCGGCGATCATGGGCTACGGCCCGGTACCGGCGACTCAGAAAGCGCTCAAGCGCGCAGGTCTGAGCATCGCTGATATCGACTTCTTCGAGCTCAACGAAGCCTTCGCTGCACAGGCCCTGCCAGTGCTGAAAGATTTGAAAGTACTCGACAAGATGGATGAGAAGGTTAACCTGCACGGCGGCGCCATCGCTCTGGGTCATCCTTTCGGTTGCTCTGGTGCGCGGATTTCCGGCACTCTGCTCAACGTCATGAAGCAGAATGGCGGGACCTTCGGCGTTTCGACCATGTGCGTCGGCCTGGGTCAAGGCATCACCACCGTCTTCGAACGCGTCTAAGCGTTCAGCGGTTGGAAACCGGGGCCTGGTGCCCCGGTTTTTGTTTTTGCGGGATTTTTTTCAAGAGGGTGAGCAACATGCAGATACAACCAGGCGTATACCGGCATTACAAGGGGCCTGAGTATCGTGTGTTCGGCACAGCGCGCCATTCTGAAACCGAGGAGTGGGTGGTGTTCTATCAAGCCCTGTATGGCGAATTCGGCCTCTGGGTACGCCCGCTTTCGATGTTTCTGGAGTCGGTCGAGGTTGACGGCGAGCAACGGCCGCGCTTTGCTTTGGTCAAGGCCGAACCCGAGCAGTTTTCCCGGCCCGATGCCGAGGGTGGTTAACGCCTCGCGCTTGACCTCATGATGTTGCCACTATATATAGCGGTGCCGCGTCAGGTACCTGCCGTGTTTTTATTTTCAGTATTCAGGAATTTTCCGATCCATGGGCAAATCGCTGGTCATTGTGGAATCCCCGGCTAAGGCCAAGACCATCAACAAGTACCTGGGCAGCCAGTACGTGGTGAAGTCGAGTATCGGCCATATCCGAGACCTGCCCACCAGCGGTTCGGCCAGCGCCAGCAAAGAGCCTGCCGCCAAGCGTGGCAAAGCCGCTGCCGGTGAAGCGCCCGCGCTGTCGCCGAAGGAAAAGGCGCGCAAGCAGCTGGTCGCGCGCATGGGGGTGGATCCGGACCACGGCTGGAAAGCCAAGTACGAGATCCTTCCGGGTAAGGAAAAGGTCATCGAAGAGCTGCGTCGTCTGGCCAAAGATGCTGACACCATCTATCTCGCAACCGACTTGGATCGCGAAGGGGAAGCCATTGCCTGGCACCTGCGCGAAGCCATCGGCGGTGACGACAGCCGCTATAAGCGCGTGGTGTTCAACGAAATCACCAAGAAGGCCATCCAGGAAGCGTTCTCGCAACCGGGCGAGCTGGATATCGATCGGGTCAATGCCCAGCAAGCGCGTCGCTTTCTTGACCGCGTAGTGGGTTACATGGTCTCGCCACTGCTGTGGCAGAAGATTGCCCGTGGTCTGTCGGCCGGTCGCGTGCAATCGGTGGCGGTGAAACTGGTGGTTGAGCGTGAGCGCGAGATTCGTGCCTTCATCCCCGAAGAATACTGGGAAGTGCACGCCGACCTCGGTACTGCCAAGGACGCCAAAGTGCGTTTCGAAGTGGCGCGGGAGAAGGGCGAAGCCTTCAAGCCGCTCAACGAAGCCCAGGCCATGGCCGCGCTGGAGAAGCTCAAGGCCTCTAGCTACACCGTCGCCAAACGCGAAGACCGTCCGACCAGCAGCAAGCCATCGGCCCCGTTCATTACCTCCACCCTGCAGCAGGCCGCGAGCAATCGCCTGGGCTTTGGGGTGAAGAAGACCATGATGATGGCCCAGCGTCTGTATGAAGCCGGCTACATCACTTATATGCGTACCGACTCGACCAACCTTTCGGTCGATGCAGTGGAAATGGCCCGCAGCTACATCGAAAGCGAGTTCGGCAAGAAGTACCTGCCAGAAGCGCCGATTGTCTACGGCAGCAAAGAGGGGGCTCAGGAAGCGCACGAAGCGATTCGTCCGTCTGACGTCAACACCCACCCGACCAAGCTCAGCGGCATGGAGCGTGATGCCGAGCGTCTGTACGAGCTGATCTGGCGCCAGTTCCTGGCCTGCCAGATGCCGCCAGCGCAGTACCTGTCGACCACGGTCAGCGTCACCGCTGGCGACTTCGAACTGCGTGCCAAGGGCCGTATCCTCAAGTTCGACGGTTACACCCGTGTGCTGCCTCAGCAGAGCAAGCCGGGCGATGACGACGTACTGCCGGAAATGAACCAGGGCGAAGTCCTCAAGCTGATCCAGATCGATCCAAGCCAGCACTTCACCAAGCCGCCTGCGCGTTACTCCGAGGCCAGCCTGGTCAAGGAAATGGAAAAGCGCGGCATTGGCCGTCCTTCTACCTACGCGGCAATCATCTCGACCATTCAGGATCGCGGCTACGTGACCCTGCACAACCGTCGTTTCTACTCCGAGAAGATGGGCGATATCGTTACCGAGCGCCTGTCCGAGAGTTTCTCCAACCTCATGGACTACGGTTTTACCGCCGGCATGGAAGAGAACCTCGATGACGTGGCCCAGGGCGAGCGCGACTGGAAAAACGTCCTCGATGAGTTCTACGGTGATTTCAGCAATAAGCTGAAGCTGGCTGAGGATGGCGAGAAGGGCATGCGTGCCAACCAGCCAACCTTGACCAACATTGCGTGCAAGGAATGCGGTCGTCCGATGATGATCCGTACTGCTTCGACCGGCGTGTTCCTTGGCTGTTCGGGATACAGCCTGCCGCCCAAAGAGCGCTGCAAGGCGACCGTGAACCTGGTTCCAGGTGATGAAATCGCTGCCGATGACGAAGGCGAATCGGAATCGCGGGTGTTGCTCAACAAGCACCGCTGCTCGATCTGCTCCACCGCGATGGACGCCTACCTGCTCGACGAAAAGCGCAAGCTGCACATCTGCGGTAATAACCCTGATTGCACGGGCTACGAAATCGAAGAGGGCAACTACCGCATCAAGGGTTACGAAGGGCCGAGCCTGGAGTGCGACAAGTGCGGTAGCGAAATGCAGCTCAAGACCGGCCGCTTCGGCAAGTTCTTCGGTTGCACCAACGCTGAGTGCAAAAACACCCGCAAACTGCTCAAGAGTGGTGAAGCAGCACCACCGAAAATGGATGCAGTGAAGATGCCGGAGCTCAAGTGCGAAAAGGTCAACGATACCTACGTGCTGCGTGATGGTGCTTCGGGGTTGTTCCTGGCAGCCAGCCAGTTCCCGAAAAACCGCGAGACCCGCGCGCCGTTGGTGATCGAAATCATCCCGCACAAGGATGAGATCGATCCGAAGTACCACTTCCTCTGTGAAGCGCCGAAAAAGGACCCGGACGGTCGCCCAGCGGTGATCCGTTACAGTCGTAAGACCAAGGAGCAGTACGTGCAGACCGAGGTCGAGGGCAAGCCGACCGGCTGGCGCGCTTTCTACGACGGTAATGCCTGGAAGGTCGAAGACAAGCGCTGATAAAACCTGGGCCGCTTTGGGCGGCCCATTGCCGGTAAGGGGGCTTGCAAGTAGGGCAGGGCATCCGTGACACTCACAGACCGCCTTGCAGCCTTTCGGAGGGCACTCAGATGGCCCAGGAACTCTATACCCGTACCAACCAGAAGATTTACTTCGCCGGCCTGGCCCTCGAGGCCTTGGGCAAGGCTCAAGCGAGTCGGGCAATGAACGCTCAGGCGCTGATCCAGGCCGAGCGCGAATCGGCGCTGTTTCACCTGTACGGTGCGCTGCTGGGGTTATGTCATGAGATTGCCGGCTTTTACCGTTTGCCACAGGCTGCTGCGCCGCGCGCCGAGATGCTACTGACGCGCGAAGTGCTGGAGGCGGTGGCGATTCCGGAAATGGCTGAGTTGGTCGAGTTGGCTGAGCAGCGAGAAACCTGGCTGGCACAACTGTTAAGCGCTTATGCCGATTTGTTCCGACCGCCGGTCGCGAAAAAAGCACCGAAAACTGACGTCACGCAACCGCTGATTCAGGCTGTGAGCCTTGATGAACCTGAAGTGGCGCCGCTTTCGCGGGAAGAGCTGGAGAGCTGGCGGCAGAACCTCAAGGGCCTGACCGTTCGTTTTCGTGAAGGCTTGAGTGAGTGCTGATTGAGGCGCTCGCTGGTACAATACTGGCCTTTCGTGGAGAACTGCCCTTTATGCCAACGTCCTTTCTAGAAATTGTCGAGTTGCCTGATGGCCGGATCGAGTTGCGCCGCGCTGAGGACGAAGGCTCCCTGGTAACCCTGGATTTCTCCGAGGACGCCAAGGCTTTCTTGCAAGGTCAGCACGTTGAAGTGGCCAAAGCCATGCTCAGTGTTGGCGTGCAGATGGCCGGCAAGCTGGTTGAAGGCGAAGTCGAGCGAGACGACGGGCCACGCGTCCTGCATTGATCGCCTGTATGGCTTCCTCGTCCTGAAGAAGCCTGGCGAAACCAACCGATACCTGTCCTGAATATCAGCCGAGGCGGATGTTCAGGCTTTGTGCTTCTCCAGACCGTGCGGCGTTGCTCAGCTGTTGACGCGCGCTGCTGCTGACGGTGTTCAGCCAGCTGACCACAGTGTGGCTACGGCCCAGGCGCAGGGCCTCGCAGGCCAGCTGCAGTGCGCTCTGATTGCCGCGAGGGTGCAGCAACAAGATGCGCTCGCGGTTCAAGCCAGCTTCGCGCAACCAGGCCTGGGTCAGGCTGGCCGGTGGGGCGATCAGGGTCAGCCAGCGCTCGTCCTGTTCTTCACTCAACTCGCTTAGTTCTCGCAGCATGGGGGCCAGCAGGCTCTGGCAGTTGCCCAGCGCACCACGGAAAGACAGCTCGCTGAAAACCTGAGCTGCGCCAGGGTGCGGCGCAGGCTTGGCGGCTTTCAGTCCGGGCAGCACTGGCTGGGCCAGGAATGCTTCGAACAGGGGCAATTGTGCTTGCTGCGGTACGTTCTGTGACGCTGGGGGGGACTGCATGACGCCTCCTTTACCGGCGAATAACGCCGACACTCAAGCCCTCGATCACCAGTTCCTGGTCTTTCAGGTTGACTTCGATGGGGGCGAACTCGGGGTTTTCAGCAATCAACCAGACCTTGCTGCCTTCGCGCTTGAAGCGCTTGACGGTGACCTCGTCACCCAGGCGGGCAACCACGATCTGGCCATTGCGCGCTTCGCGGCAGGTATGCACGGCGAGCAGGTCGCCATCGACGATGCCGACGTCTTTCATGCTCATGCCGTGAACGCGCAGCAGGTAGTCGGCCCGCGGATGGAAGAACGCCGGGTTGATGTTGCAGGATTCTTCAATGTGTTGCTGGGCCAGGATCGGCGCACCGGCAGCAACGCGGCCGATGATCGGTAAGCCGCTGTCTTCGGCCTTGGCTTCCAGGCCGGGGATGCGGATGCCGCGTGAGGCGCCCGGGGTCATCTCGATCGCACCCTTGCGGGCCAGGGCCTTGAGGTGCTCCTCGGCGGCATTGGGCGACTTGAAACCCAGCTCCTGGGCGATTTCCGCACGGGTCGGCGGGAAGCCGTTGTCTTCCAGGCAGCGCTTGATAAAAGCCAGAATCTCAGCTTGGCGTGGCGTCAGTTTTAGCATGTCGATCGCTCTGTCTTTTTATACAGTGACTGTGATTATATACAGTAAAAGGCAAGCTGCAAGCGGCAAGCTTTAAGAAAAGGCGGGTGAGGGCGCTTGCCGCTTGCAGCTTGTGGCTTGCGGCTGTGATTTAATACGTGACCGGGTAGCGGCAAAGCGGGTGAGCGGACTTGACAGATCACTACTTTGAAACGTATGTTTCAAACAAGTGTTTGTCAGGCGGAGTAGTCATGGCCCAGTCGGAAACCGTTGAACGCATTCTCGATGCTGCCGAGCAGTTGTTCGCGGAAAAAGGTTTTGCCGAAACCTCATTACGGCTGATCACCAGCAAGGCCGGCGTCAATCTGGCGGCGGTGAACTATCATTTCGGCTCGAAAAAAGCGCTGATCCAAGCGGTTTTTTCGCGTTTCCTCGGCCCCTTCTGCACCAGCCTTGAGCGCGAGCTGGAGCGTCGTCAGGCCCGCCCTGAGCTCAAGCCAAGCCTTGAAGAGCTGCTCGAGATGCTGGTTGAGCAGGCACTGGTCGTGCAGCCGCGCAGTGGCAACGACCTGTCGATCTTCATGCGGTTGTTGGGTCTGGCCTTCAGTCAGAGCCAAGGGCATTTGCGCCGTTATCTGGAAGACATGTACGGTAAAGTGTTCCGCCGCTACATGCTGCTGGTCAATGAAGCTGCGCCACGTATTCCGCCGATCGAGTTGTTCTGGCGCGTGCACTTCATGCTCGGCGCCGCAGCGTTCAGCATGTCCGGGATCAAGGCCCTACGCGCGATCGCCGAAACCGATTTTGGGGTTAACACCTCGATCGAGCAGGTGATGCGCCTGATGGTGCCGTTTCTTGCCGCCGGCATGCGCGCCGACAGCGGGGTGACTGACGAGGCAATGGCTGCCGCGCAGTTGCGCCCGCGTAGCAAGTCTTCCAGCTCGACGGTCGCCGCCAAGGCCTGATGCCATGGCTGGGCGCAGCGAGCCGCATCGGCTAAGCTAGCGCCCATGTCCAGTCTCGATTTATTGCACATTTCCCTTGCCGATCAATGCCTCTACGGCTTCGCCCGTGGGCAGTTGCGCGTGCGCGTGGCGGTGTCTACCGCAGTGAACGGTGGTGGTGAGCGCAATGGTTCCGGTTGCACGCCCAGAGGTTTGCATCAGGTGCGGGCGAAAATCGGTGCAGGCTTGCCGCAAGGGGCGGTGCTGCGCGGGCGGCGCTGGACCGGTGAGACCTGGACGCCAACCCTGCACGCGCAGTATCCCGGTCGCGACTGGATCTTGAGTCGTATCCTCTGGCTCAGCGGTTGCGAGCCGGGGATCAATCGCAACGGGTCGGTCGACACCTTCCGTCGCTACATTTATCTGCATGGCACGCCCGATTGCGAACCGCTGGGCGTGCCGTTGTCCCATGGCTGTGTGCGCCTGCGCAATGCCGATCTGCTGCACCTGTTTGATCGGGTGCCAGTGCATTGTCCGGTGCGAATCGAAGAAGCCGCGTGCCCCCAATGGGCCGACGCGCCCCTGAACTGAAGGATCAATTATGAGTGCCAGCCTGCAAGGCTCCCTGATGGTGGACATCGCCGGTACCTGGCTGACCGCCGAAGATCGCCAGCTTTTGCGCCAGCCCGAAGTGGCCGGTCTGATCATCTTTGCCCGTAATATCGAAAGCCCACGCCAAGTGCGTGAACTGACAGCCTCGATCCGCGCCATTCGCCCGGACCTGATCCTGGCGGTAGACCAGGAGGGGGGGCGGGTCCAGCGCTTGCGTCAGGGCTTCGTGCGCCTGCCGGCGATGCGAGCGATTGCCGATAACGACAACGCCGAATACCTGGCCGAGCAGTGTGGGTGGTTGATGGCAACCGAGGTGCTGGCTGTCGGTCTGGACCTGAGTTTCGCTCCGGTCCTGGATTTGGATCATCAGCGTAGTGCTGTAGTTGGCAGCCGTGCCTTTGAAGGTGACCCGCTGCGTGCTACAGCGTTGGCCGGTGCTTTTATTCGTGGCATGAACGCCGCCGGCATGGCGGCGTGTGGCAAACATTTCCCGGGTCATGGTTGGGCCGAGGCTGACTCCCACGTTGCCATTCCTACCGATGAGCGCAGCCTGGAGCAGATCCGTGCGGTTGACCTGGTGCCGTTTGCGCGTCTGAGTGGCCAGATGGCGGCAGTGATGCCGGCGCATGTGATCTACCCCCAAGTTGACAATCAGCCGGCAGGCTTCTCGCGCCGTTGGTTGCAGGACATCCTCCGCGGTGAATTGGGCTTTGATGGGGTGATCTTCAGTGATGACCTGTCGATGGCTGGCGCTCATGTGGTGGGGGATGCGGCCAGTCGTATCGAGGCGGCGTTGAGCGCGGGTTGTGACATGGGCCTGGTGTGCAATGACCGGGCGGCGGCCGAGCTGGCCCTGACTGCGGCGCAGCGCTTGAAGGTCATGCCTTCGCCGCGGATCGCCCAGATGCGTGGGCAGGGCTTTGCCCGTACCGACTATCGTCAGCAGCCGCGCTGGTTGGAGGCGCTTGGCGCGCTGAAGGAAGCGCAACTGGTCGATTGATACAAAGATTGGCCATCCCAGGTGATGTCAGCTCCCACAGGCCTTTAGGGGTGCTTACATTGCCGGTGATGAGATTAACTGGTTTTTGAACCCTTGCGCTGGCCTGGCATCGGCGCAAACAGTGCATCGATATCCTCTGCCGCCAAGCGCCAATCTCCCGCTTGACGCCCATCCAGTACCCCGGCTGCCAACGCCGACTTTTCCTGCTGCAACTGCTGGATTTTCTCTTCCACAGTGCCGCGGGTAATCAGCTTGTAGACAAACACTGGCTTCTCCTGGCCAATGCGATAGGCACGGTCAGTCGCCTGGTTTTCGGCGGCCGGGTTCCACCACGGGTCGTAATGGATCACGGTATCGGCGGCGGTCAGGTTCAGGCCCACGCCGCCAGCCTTGAGGCTGATCAGGAATATCTGCAGTCGGCCATTTTGGAAGTCGTGCACAGGTGCGCGGCGGTCGCGGGTGTCACCGGTCAGCAGGGCATAGGCAATGCCACGCTGTTCAAGCTCGTTTTCAATCAGCCGCAGCATGCTGGTGAACTGTGAGAACAACAGCACCCGACGGCCTTCGGCGAGCAGTTCTTCGAGCATTTCCATCAGGCTGGTGAGCTTGCCCGAATGGGCGCCGCGGGCCGTCGATGCTTCACTGTTGACCAGGCGTAAATCGCAGCAGACCTGGCGCAGTTTAAGCAGCGCTTCAAGAATGATGATCTGGCTGCGGGCCACGCCCTTGCGGGTAATCTCGGCACGTACTTTCTGATCCATGGCCAGGCGCATGGTCTCGTAGACATCGCGCTGGGCGTCGCTGAGATCGACCCAGTGGATCATCTCGGTCTTGGCTGGCAGTTCTGTGGCCACCTGCTCTTTAGTGCGGCGTAGCAAGAACGGTTTGATCCGTGCGTTGAGGTGCTGCAGGCGCTCGTTGTTACCTTGACGTTCGATCGGCGTGCGGTAGTCGCGATTGAAGCTCTTGGCATCGCCCAGCCAACCAGGCAGCAGGAAATGGAACAGCGACCACAGCTCGCCCAAGTGGTTTTCCAGAGGCGTGCCGCTCAGGCACAGGCGCTGGCGGGCTTCGAGCTGGCGTGCGGCCTGGGCAGCCTTGCTGCCCGGGCTTTTGATGTACTGGGCCTCGTCGAGGATCAGCACATGCAACATCAGGCCTTTGAAGTGTTCCAGGTCCTTGGGCAGGAGGGCGTAGGTGGTCAGCAGCAGGTCGTAGTCCTGCAGCTTGTCGAAGTGTTTGCGCCGGCCCAGGCCATGCAGGGCCAGGACGCTCAGGCTGGGGGCGAAGCGCTGCGCTTCGTCCTGCCAATTGGGGATCAGGCTGGTGGGCATTACCACCATGGCCGGGCGGTTCAGGCGTCCGGCGTTTTTCTCGGTAAGCAGGTGTGCCAGGGTTTGCAGGGTCTTGCCCAGGCCCATGTCGTCGGCGAGGATGCCGCCTACTTCCAGCTCGCGCAGGGCCTGCATCCAGCTCAAGCCTTCGATTTGATAGGCACGCAACGTGGCGTTGAGGCCCTCAGGGATCTGTGCCGGTTGCTGGCGGATATCACGCAGACGTTCGCCCAGGTTGCGCACCTGTTCGCCGCCTTGCCAGTTCAGTGGAATGTCTTCCAGCGCATTGAGGCGGGTGGCATCCAGCGTCGGCAGGCGCACGCTGGTTTCGCCCGGCTCGCGCAGGTAAAAGTCGCCCAGCGTTGCCAGTACCGGCTTGAGTCTGCCGTAGGGCAGTGCTACTTGCAGGTTACGGCGTACCTCGCCCTGGGGGGCAGGGATCTGCACCAGCAGGCTCTCGTCGTTGCGGCGCTTGTTTAGCTGGGCGGGATTGAGCAGTTCTGGGTGGGTGCGCAGTACATTGAGTAAAATGGGCAGCAAGCTCAAGCGCTGACCGTTGACCTCGATACCCACTTCCAGGTCGAACCAATCGCGTCCGCCAGCCTCGTCAATCTGCGCGTACCAGTCGTCGACCTCGGCAAGGTTGAAGGCGAAATCGTCGGTGTATTCGATCTCCCAGCCTTGCTCGCGCAGAGCCGGCAGGTCGTTAAGCATAAAGCGTAGCCAGGCGCCTTCGGTTGCCAGCTCGAGAAGCTCGCCCGCGCTTTCTGGTAGTGCTTTGCTTTGGCGGGTAGCGACTTTGAAGCCCAGGCTCAGGAGTGTCTGACGAATCAGCTTCTCGGCATCGGGTTGGCGCTGGATACGCTGATTGGTATTACCGTCAAGGCGTGAGACTTCCGTGCCTTGCCTGCCGCTGGCACGCAGGCCGTCATAGACGAAGGACAGTGCAGCGCGATGCTGGTGCTGGCGTTGCATCCTGCCCGATTGCGGCACATAAGCGCTGAACTCGTGGCTGCCCAGAATCAGGTGGGGCGTGGGGGCAATACCGTCGATGTTTGTCTCGCTCAATGTTCTGGGGGTGGGGATCTGCCGGTTGAGGGTCTGGATCCTGTGGCTGAAATTGACTACCTGGCTTTCAGGCACCAATGGTGCAAGTGCGAGGGAGCAAGCGGTCACTTCATCATAGCTGTGACTGAGCAGACCAATCTGGTCTTGTTCGGCATCAACGTAGTACAGCGGCTTCAAGGCCAGCACCAGTTTGAGCATCTTGCCCTGGTGGTACCAACAGCCTCTGTAGTTTTCGCTATTGAGTTTTTCCCAGCGAAACTCGGCTGTCAGGGGTGGGCCCGATTTAAGGGGTTGTCCACCTGCGGTCAAAAACAGGCGCTCGGTGGCAAGTGCGTGTTCAAGCAGCTCAGTGCCTTCACTGCCTTCGAGGTTCACACCGTTGGAAAGCGCGCCGGTGGACGTTCCGGCAACAACCATGCGTAAAAATTTCGCGTCGGTTTCGCCCAGGTAGCCAGGGTTTTGTCGCAATATTTCGTGCGGGTAAAGGATCACCTTGCGGTCGCTGAAGCGGCCATCCTTGTGACGCTTGCACCTGTACGGTGTGATAGTGGCTATGCCGCTTTCCTGGAACTCAAGTTCGTACATCAGGGTGCGCGTGCTGTGCTCGGCCGGTTTTTCGCCGCCGTAAGCTAGTGGTTCCAGGCGCTTGAGCCAATGCTCCAGCGCAGGGCTTAGCTGCTCGCCGTCATCCGTCGGGCTACCCGTCTGTTGTTCGAGTAGCTCTGTCAGGTGATACAGGGCTGCTACGCAGTGCTTGCAGTCGAAGCCGACTGGACAGGAACATTGGGTGTTGAGCGAAGCGAAGTGCTCATCGCCCTCTACGCTGATGAGCTGGGTGTAGACGTTAGCGCCTGAGCCACGACAGACCGAGGTAACGTTGTCGTCCTCCAGGGATATCACCTTCACCCGGTGTTCATCGGCATAGTCGAAGCCTTTTTCCAGGGCCCTGGGCGGGAAGGACAGGGCCCAGTCGCTATCTTCGAGCACTTGTCGCAGCGTTTTCGGCATTAGACTACTGCTCCATCATCTCCGGCGCAGGAGCCGGCGCACTGACTGGCCGATTGGCCGTAACCTTGAGCAGCAGGGCCAGGTGCCCGCCATCAAGGAAGGTCAGTTCGCCATTTTTCACCGTACTGTTGCTCTGCTTGAGCTGTTCGCTTTGAGTCACTGCGCCGTTACCGTCCAGCTGGTTGACCCAGAGGTTGGCCTCGACACTGATAAAGCGCTCTTCTTTGAGGTTCAGGTTGCCCTCGATCGGAAAGTGCCCGAACTGTTTTTTGCCATCACTGATCGCGACGCTGCCGGCATCCTGCGTCCAGGCTTTATGCAGAAGCACAGTGTATTGGCTGTCGGCGCTGAGCTTTGCCGCTTCGTCGGTCATTGCTGGTTGGCGTATGTCTCCGGTGGCAGGCGCCTTGGCACCGTTGCTCCAGTCTTCCGGGGCGAACTGGCTGGTGATCGCCGGCACAGCGTTTTGCCGGACCAGGATCATTTCGACCTGATAAACGCCTTCAGCAAACGCCGCAGGAGTAAACAACGCCAGCAGCAGGGTCAGGCAGCGAATGGCACGCATGGATCTTCCTTCACGCAGATTGTGGGGTCAGGCGCTCGAACAGCGCCTCAAGGTTATTGAAACGTTCTTCCGGGCGCTCCATTGGCACCATGAACTTGAACTGGGTCGCGCCTTCGAACTTGTAGCGCTTGGGCTGGCCCTGGATCAGTTTGATCAGCGCCAATGGATCAACCGGGGTTTCGGCTTCGAACTCGATCTTGCCGCCGTTGGGGCCGGCATCGACTTTCTTGATGCCGAGCTTTTCCGCCTGCAACTTGAGCAAAGTCAGGCGCACCAGGTTTTTGGTGGGTTCGGGCAGTAGGCCAAAGCGGTCGATCATCTCCACCTGCAGGTCTTTGAGGCCGTCTTCGTCGACCGCCGAGGCGATGCGTTTGTACAGGATCAGCCGCGCGTGCACGTCCGGCAGGTAGTCTTCGGGAATCAGTGCCGGCAAGCGCAGGTTGATTTCCGGGCCGCCGCCCAGCGGCTGGTCGAGGTTCGGCTGGGTGCCCTTGCGGATGGCCTTGACCGCACGCTCGAGCATTTCCATGTACAGGGTAAAGCCGACCGCCTGGATCTGCCCGCTCTGGCCTTCGCCGAGCAGTTCGCCAGCGCCACGAATTTCCAGATCGTTGGTGGCCAGGACGAAACCGGCGCCCAGGTCCTGGGTGTTGGCGATGGCTTCCAGGCGCTTCTCGGCGTCTGGGGTGATCTGTTGGCGCGGCGGCGTCAGCAAATAAGCATAGGCCTGGTGGTGACTGCGCCCGACTCGACCACGCAACTGGTGCAACTGAGCCAGGCCGAATTTGTCGGCACGCTCGATGATGATGGTGTTGGCGCTGGGCACGTCGATGCCGGTCTCGATGATCGTCGAGGCGATCAGCACGTTGAAGCGCTTGTGGTAGAAGTCGCTCATCACCTGTTCGAGTTCGCGCTCGCGCATCTGCCCGTGGCCAATGCCGATCCGTGCCTCAGGCACCAGCTCAGCAAGGTCGGCGGCGCATTTTTCGATGCTCTTCACATCATTGTGCAGGTAATAGACCTGGCCGCCGCGCAACAGCTCACGCAGCAGTGCTTCTTTGACCGTGCTCTTGTTCTGCTCCATGACGAAGGTGCGTACCGACAGGCGACGCGCCGGTGGGGTGGCAATGATCGACAGGTCGCGCATGCCGGCCACGGCCATGTTCAGAGTCCGCGGGATTGGCGTGGCGGTAAGGGTAAGGATGTCCACCTCGCTGCGCAGGGCTTTGAGCTGTTCTTTCTGGCGCACGCCGAAACGGTGTTCTTCGTCGATGATCACTAGGCCCAGGTCTTTGATCTTGACGTCATCCTGCAGCAGCTTGTGGGTACCGATGACGATGTCGATCTTGCCTTCGGCGAGGTCGGCGACGGCCGCAGCGATATCCTTGGGCGACTTGAAACGACTCATCACCTCGACGGTCACCGGCCAGTCGGCAAAGCGGTCGCGGAAACTGTTGTAGTGCTGTTGGGCGAGCAGGGTGGTCGGCACCAGGATGGCCACCTGGCGACCGCCGTGCACGGCGATGAAGGCGGCACGCATGGCTACTTCGGTCTTGCCGAAACCGACGTCGCCGCAGACCAGGCGGTCCATCGGCTTGGCCGCGAGCATGTCCTCGCGTACCGCTTCGATGGCGCTTTGCTGGTCCGGAGTTTCTTCGAACGGGAAGCCAGCGCTGAAGGTCGCGTAGTCAACCGACGGATCAGCAAACGCATAGCCTTTGCGCGCCGCACGGCGGGCGTAGATGTCGAGCAGTTCGGCGGCGACGTCGCGGACCTGTTCGGCGGCTTTGCGCTTGGCCTTTTGCCAAGCCTCCGAACCGAGCCGGTGCAACGGGGCCAGGGCATCATCACTACCGGTGTAGCGAGCGATCAGGTGAAGGTTGGCCACCGGCACGTAAAGCTTGGCGCCCTCGGCGTATTGCAGAGTGAGGAATTCGGCCGCCTGGTTGTCGATCTCCAGGGTCGCCAAACCCAGGTAGCGACCGACGCCGTGGTCGATATGCACCACCGGTGCGCCTTCGCGCAGCTCGGTGAGGTTCTTGATCACCGCGTCGTTGTTGGCGTCGCTGCGCTTGTCGCGGCGCCGGCGCTGCATCACCCGCTGGCCGAAAAGCGGGCTTTCGGCGACCAGGGCAATTGCCGGGTCGTCCAGCAGCAGGCCCTCATCCAGCGGTGCGATAGTGATTGCCAGGCGCTCTTTGCCAGCGACGAAGGCGCTCCAGCTGTCGACGGTTTGCGGGCGCAGCTTCAAGCGTTCGAGCAGCTCCAGTAATACTTCGCGACGGCCCGCCGATTCGGCGGTAAACAAGACGCGACCAGGAAACTGCTCGAGAAAGCCCGACAGCGCCGCCAATGGCTGGTTGGCCTTGGCTTCGATGGCCAGATTCGGCAGGGCCTGAGCGGGGAAGCGCTCGCGACCGACACCGCTGTCGAGGTCATCCTGGCTGACCACCACGCGTGGCCAGCTCTTGAGTCGGGCAAAGCAGTCTTCCACCGGCATAAACAGCTCGGCCGGTGGCAACAAGGGGCGCGAGGGATCGATGCGCCGCTCTTCGTAGCGGTTGCGCACATCGCTCCAGAAGTGCTCGGCAGCCTGCTCGACACCCGGTAGGGAAAATACCTGGGTGTCTTGCGGGAGGTAGTCGAACAGCGTTGAGGTGTCGTCGAAAAACAGCGGCAGGTAGTACTCGATACCGGCCGGGGTGATTCCGCTGGACAGGTCCTGGAAGATCGGGCAGCGCCGGAAGTCGACGTCGAAACGCTCGCGAAAGCGTGCCTTGAAACGGGTCACCGCATCCTTTTGCAGCGGGAATTCGCGGGCCGGTAGCAGGCGTACCGAATCGACTTTGTCGATCGAGCGCTGGGTCTCCGGGTCGAAGGTGCGTAGGGTCTCGATCTCGTCGTCGAACAGGTCGATCCGGTACGGCAGCTTGCTTCCCATCGGGAACAGGTCGATCAGGGCGCCACGCACGGCGAATTCACCGTGTTCATAAACCGTATCGACGCAGCGGTATCCGCTGGCTTCCAGGCGCAGACGCATCTGCTCGACATCCAGCTTCTGGCCGATGTCCAGCACCAGGCTGCTGCCCAGGAGAAAGCGGGTCGGTGCCAGGCGGTGCAGGGCAGTGGTGATCGGCACCACGAGAATGCCGTGATCAAGCTCCGGCAAGCGGTACAGGCTGGAAATCCGCTGCGAGATGATGTCCTGGTGCGGCGAGAACAGATCGTAGGGCAGGGTTTCCCAGTCGGGGAACGGCAGTACCGGCAACTGCGGTGCAAAAAAACGCAACTCCTGCTCGAGCCGGTCAGCGCTCTGGCTGTCGGCGGTCAACAGCAGGGTGAAGCGTTTGGCGGCGCTGGCGGCTTCGGCAATGGCCAGGCTCAGGGCGGCGCCCGGCAGGTTGCCCCAGGTTTGTTTGCCGGCGGTGGCCGGCAGGTGCGGTAGACGCAGTACAGGCACGGGAGGTCGAGCTCCAAGCGTTGCGACAAAGACGCCAATTGTACCGGTCACAGGCCTGTGCTGTCAGGTCGTGCGCAGGCTAATTGCATGTAGTGAGCGCGTGGCGACAGGCGCTCATTGCTCGATGGGCTGCGGGGCGTCATAATGTAGCCCCTTTTTTCTGTCCCTACATGTGGAAGGTTCCCGTGACTCAGAAGCCCGACCAGTGTCTTGGTGAGTGGATTGATCGTGAAGCACTTGCAGAAGCGATGATCCCGCTTATCGGTCAGCTCTACCGCAATAACAATGTGGTGAGTTCGATCTATGGCCGCAGCCTGATCAACCGTTCGGTGATCTCGATTCTCAAAGCGCACCGCTTTGCTCGTCATCGCCAAACCGACGAAACCGAACTCTCTGTCCACGAGACATTCCCGCTGCTCAAAGCCATGAGCGAGCTGAAACTGGGTGCCGCTTCGGTCGACCTGGGTAAGCTGGCGAACAAATTCAAGCAGGAAGGCAACGGTCGTAGCGCCGAGCAGTTCGTGCGTGAAGAAATGGCCGACGTGGTTGGCCAGCAGAACGCTTCGGCGCGTAAAGGCACCGACGTTGTGCTTTACGGCTTCGGTCGTATTGGCCGCCTGCTGGCGCGCATCCTGATCGAAAAAACCGGTGGTGGCGACGGTCTGCGTCTGCGCGCCATTGTCGTGCGCAAAGGCGCCGAGAACGATCTGGTCAAGCGTGCCAGCCTGTTGCGTCGTGACTCGGTTCACGGCCCGTTCGATGGCACCATCACCATCGACGAAGAACACAACACCATCACCGCCAACGGTAACTTGATCCAGGTTATCTACGCCAAGAGCCCGAGCGAAGTCGACTACACCCAGTACGGCATCGAAAACGCTCTGATCGTGGACAACACCGGTGTATGGCGTGACGCCGATGGCCTCGGCCAGCACCTGGCCTGCCCAGGCGCTGCCCGCGTGATCCTCACCGCACCTGGCAAGGGCGCGCTGAAGAACATCGTTCACGGTATCAACCATGGCGAAATCAACGCTGACGACAAGATCATCTCGGCCGCTTCGTGCACCACCAACGCCATCGTGCCGGTGCTCAAGGCTGTCAATGACAAGTACGGCATCGTCAATGGTCACGTCGAAACCGTTCACTCGTTCACCAACGACCAGAACCTGATCGACAACTTCCACAAAGGCAGCCGTCGTGGCCGCGCCGCGCCGCTGAACATGGTTATCACCGAGACTGGTGCTGCCACCGCAGCTGCCAAAGCGCTGCCAGTGCTAAAGGGCAAGCTGACCGGTAACGCGATTCGCGTACCAACGCCGAACGTGTCGATGGCCATCCTCAACCTGAACCTGGAAAAGGCCACCAACCGCGAAGAAATCAACGAGTACCTGCGCCAGATGGCCATGCACTCGGATCTGCACAAGCAGATCGATTACGTCAGCTCCCAGGAAGTGGTTTCCACTGACTTCGTTGGTTCGCGCCACGCCGGTGTGGTTGATGCTGAAGCGACCATCTGCAACGATAACCGTGTTGTTCTGTACGTCTGGTACGACAACGAGTTCGGTTACAGCTGCCAGGTGGTGCGCGTGATGGAAGACATGGCCGGTGTAAACCCGCCTGCTTTCCCACGCTAAGCTTGGCTTGGTTGTGAAAGACGGGAACCTCAGGGTTCCCGTTTTTTTTGCCTGTATTTCAAGGAGAGCGGATGCGCAACGCGTTGTGGTTGGGTGTGTGGTTGAGCCTGGTCGGCTGTGGGCAGGGTGCATCGCTTGAGCGTATCAGTGGCCCGACCATGGGCAGCAGTTACACCGTGCAGTATGTCCGCACGCCTCAAGGGCCGGCGCCGCAACAGGTCAGGCAAGAGGTGGAGGCTATCCTCGAGGGTGTCGATCAGCGATTCTCTACCTATCGCAGTGACTCGCTGATCGAAGTCTTTAACCGCTTGCCGGCCAACAGCTGCCAACCCATGCCTGCAGATGTGCTGGAGCTGGTGCGCGTCGGTGAGCAGCTGTCACAGCAAAGCGAAGGTGCATTTGACCTGACCGTCGAGCCCTTGCTCGATTTGTGGGGCTTTGGTCCGCAGGCGCGGAAGGAACAAGTGCCCAGCGCACAAGCGCTGGCCAGCGCACGCAAGCGTGTCGGGCATGGGCATTTGCGCATAGTCGCTGAGCAGTTGTGCAAGGATGCGGCGGTGCAAGTGGACTTCAATAGTCTCGCTGCAGGACATGCCGTGGACCTGGTGGTTGAGCGGCTGAAGGCCCTGGGGGTCACGGATTTACTGGTCGAGGCCACCGGTGAGCTCAAAGCGTTGGGGCACAAACCTGACGGTAGCCAGTGGAAAGTGGCGGTGGAACTGCCCCGCGAAGATCGCCAGATTACCCAGCAAGTGTTGGCGGTGGATGGCTTTGGTGTTTCCACTTCCGGTGACTATCGCAACTATTTCGAGGAGAATGGCCAGCGCTATTCACACACCTTCGATGCGCGCCTGGGGGCGCCAGTGAAACATGACCTGGCTGCGGTGACGGTGTTCAATCGCTCGACCCTGATGGCCGATGGTTATTCGACCCTGCTGTTGATTCTTGGGCCGCAGGATGGCTGGGACTTCGCCCTCAGGCACGAGATTGCCGCCGTGTTCGTGACCCGGGTCGCCGACGGTTTTGTCTCTCGCAGCACGCCGGCGTTCGAGCAACTGATGCCGTAGGCGCGGAAAAATCCGCTACCACAGGGAAGGTGCATTGAATATGCGCTGTGACATGTAGTGCAGAGAAAAATAGCCTACGACGCGACCAAGGGTTAATGTGCGCGGCGTTAAAGCTTGATTAGACTGCACCCGAATTTTTTCATGGCGCCGCTGGCGACATGATCTAGCCCCGCTTGCCAATGTGGCGACCGGGCCTGTTCTAAAGGAGTACGCATGGCTGTCTACAACTACGACGTAGTGGTGCTGGGTTCCGGCCCCGCAGGAGAAGGGGCGGCAATGAATGCTGCCAAAGCAGGACGCAAGGTGGCGATGGTCGATAGCCGTCGCCAGGTCGGCGGTAACTGCACCCACCTGGGCACCATCCCGTCCAAGGCCCTGCGTCACTCGGTGCGTCAGATCATGCAGTTCAACACCAACCCGATGTTCCGGGCCATTGGTGAGCCGCGCTGGTTCTCGTTCCCTGACGTACTGAAAAGCGCAGAAAAAGTTATCGCCAAGCAGGTTGCCTCGCGCACCGGCTACTACGCCCGCAACCGCGTTGACGTGTTCTTCGGCACCGGCAGCTTTGCCGACGAACAAACCATCGAAGTGGTCTGCGCCAACGGTGTGGTCGAGAAGCTGGTGGCCAAGCACATCATCATCGCCACCGGCTCGCGTCCGTACCGTCCGGCCGATATCGATTTCCATCACCCGCGAATCTACGATAGCGACACCATCCTCAGCCTCGGTCACACCCCGCGCAAACTGATTGTTTACGGTGCCGGTGTGATTGGCTGTGAATACGCCTCGATCTTCAGCGGTCTGGGTGTACTGGTAGAGCTGGTGGATAACCGCGGTCAGCTGTTGAGCTTCCTCGATTCGGAAATCTCCCAAGCGCTGAGCTACCACTTCAGTAACAACAACATCACTGTTCGCCACAACGAAGAGTACGAGCGCGTTGAAGGCCTGGACAACGGGGTGATCCTGCACCTCAAATCCGGCAAGAAGATCAAGGCCGACGCCTTGCTCTGGTGCAACGGCCGTACTGGTAACACCGACAAGCTGGGCCTGGAAAACATCGGCATCAAGGTCAACAGCCGTGGCCAGATCGAAGTCGACGAAAACTACCGTACCCATGTGCCGAACATTTATGGCGCCGGTGATGTGATTGGCTGGCCGAGCCTGGCCAGTGCTGCTCACGACCAGGGCCGCTCGGCTGCGGGCAGCATCGTCGACAATGGCAGCTGGCGCTTCGTCAACGACGTGCCGACGGGTATCTACACCATTCCGGAGATCAGCTCGATCGGCAAGAACGAGCAGGAACTGACCCAGGCCAAGGTGCCATACGAAGTCGGCAAGGCCTTCTTCAAAGGTATGGCGCGGGCGCAGATTGCCGGTGAGCCGCAAGGTATGCTGAAGATCCTGTTCCACCGCGAGACCCTGGAAATTCTCGGCGTGCACTGCTTCGGCTATCAGGCGTCGGAGATTGTCCACATCGGCCAGGCGATCATGGATCAGCCGGGTGAGCGCAATACGCTGAAGTATTTCGTCAACACCACCTTCAACTACCCGACCATGGCCGAAGCCTATCGGGTAGCGGCCTACGACGGCCTCAACCGGCTTTTTTGAGCGGCTCCGGCCGGTGGCCTGAGCCGGTCGGGGAGACCGATTTCAGCGATTCTCGAGGGTGGCGCTGGCCAAACCGGGAAAGTCTGTAATCAGGCTGTCTACGCCGAAGTCGGCGAGCCTGCGCATCAGCGCCGGCTCGTTGACTGTCCACACCGACACGTGCAAACCCTGACGCTGGGCCTTGATCAGGCGTTCAGGGGTGCACAGTGTCCAGTTCAGCGCGAGCAAGTTGCAGCCATAGTTCTGGGCGACCTTCAACGGGTCGAGCCAGGCGTATTCGGCAACCAGTCCACGGGAAATATCCGGCGTCAGCTCCAGGGCCGCCCCCAGCACTTCACGTGAGCTGGAGGTGATGGTGATCTTGTCGAGCAGGCCAAATTGCTGGGCCATCTCGCGAATCGCCAACACGGTAGTCACCGCCCGGGTACGTGAGGCGCTCTTGACCTCCAGTTGCCAGTGCTCGAAGTCGCACTTTTCGAACAGCTCTTCAAGCCGGGGAATCGGGCAGGGGGATACCCAACCTGGGCCGCCCTTGCGCGCATCATAGGTAGCAAGGTCGGCGGCTGCATGCTCGGCTACTTTGCCGCGCCGGCCAGTGGTGCGCTTGAGGGTGGGGTCGTGGATAACCATCAACTCGTTGTCGGCCGACAGGTGCAGGTCCAGCTCACAGTGGCGTACGCCATGCTTGAGGCAATGCTGGAAACTGGTCAGGGTATTTTCGGGGGCTTCGCCCTTGGCGCCACGGTGGCCATAAATCTGGGTCACGTTTGTTCCTTCAAGAAAAAGTGAAACTCAGGATGCGCTCGGGGTGTTCTGATCCAGCGCCTGGCGTCGTTGTTGAGCCTGTCGTTGCAGGATGTAGCGCGCCAACAACTGGCGCTGGGCGTCGGTCATGTCAATGAACTCGGTGCCGACCTCGTAGCGGCCGTCCGCCTGTTGGTCGCAGTGAGTGACTCTGGCACGCAACAATAAGCCCAGTGCTTGTGGCATCAACACCATTTTCACCGCCACGCGGTTGCCCGCGGCAATCGGCTGGGGCTGGTTGAACTCGATGCCACCTTCGGACAGCACCACGGCTTGTGGCGCACTGAGTTGCCCCAGCAGGGTTTGCGCAACAACCGCGCTAAGCAGGTCGATACGTTTGTTCTGCGCTTTGAGGAAAGCGGCCAGGGTACGGTCCTTGTCGCTGAGCTGGCGCAGCAGGTGCTGCGACTCGAATTCGCTCAGGTGCAGTTCGCTGAGCAGGTTGAAGAGTGGTGAATCATCTTGCAACAAGTCTGCGCCAAGGGCTTCAGTAGCACTCAGCGGGCTAATTTCCAGTGCGATCCGGTCCTCGATACGGTAGTATTCGCGGCGATCTTCTTCATCTAATGTCGACATGGCGAACCCATGGTAGCGGCGGTGGTCTGAGTGTAAAGCTGCTATTCATGCCCCGCCACAAGGACGTTCCTCTTTCATCCGAACAAGCCCCGACATGTTCAGACCTCTCTTCGTATTCATCGGCACGCGTTATACCCGTGCCAAACGTCGCAATCACTTCGTCTCGTTCATTTCCCTGACTTCGATGATCGGCCTCGCCCTGGGCGTGGTGGTGATGATCGTGGTGTTGTCGGTGATGAATGGCTTCGATCACGAAATGCGCACCCGAGTATTGGGCATGGTGCCCCATGCCACCTTGGAAAGCGGTCAGCCGATCAGCGACTGGCCCGCCCTTGCCAAGCAAGTAAAGCAGAATCCGCAGGTAGTTGCGGTGGCGCCCTTTACTCAGATGCAAGGGCTGTTGACCCATGAGGGCAAGGTGCAGAAGGTGCTGCTCAATGGCATCGATCCGGCCCAGGAACGGCAAGTGTCGATCATCGACAACTTTATCCGTGAAGGTAAGCTCGACGCCCTGGCGCCGGGCGACTTCGGCATCATGATCGGTGACAAGGCGGCAGCCAAGCTGGGTGTTGGCATCGGCGACAAGCTGACCTTCGTTGCCCCTGAGGTCACCGTGACCCCAGCGGGCATGTTCCCGCGCATGAAGCGCTTCACGGTGGTTGGCATATTCCACGTAGGCGCCGGAGAGATTGACGGCTACCTGGGCCTGACCAACCTTTCCGATCTGTCGCGCCTGCACCGCTGGAAGGCCGATCAGGTTCAGGGGCTGCGCCTGAAATTCGCCGATCTGTTCCAGGCCCCGCGTGCTGCTTGGGATATTGCGCAGAACCTGGGTGAGCAAGAGTTTTACGCCCGTGACTGGACCCGCACCCACGGTAATCTGTACCAGGCGATTCGCATGGAGAAGGCCATGATCGGCCTGCTGTTGCTGCTGATCGTGGCGGTGGCGGCGTTCAATATCATTTCTACCCTGGTCATGGTGGTCAACGACAAGAAGGGCGATATCGCCATTTTGCGGACCCTCGGTTCCACACCGGGGCAGATCATGGCCATCTTCATGGTCCAGGGCACGGTGATCGGCGTGGTCGGCACCTTGATCGGTGGCGTGGTCGGTATCGCCGCAGCGCTGAATGTCAGCGCGGCCATCGCCGGGCTTGAGACCCTGATCGGACACAAGTTCCTCAATGCCGACGTCTACTTCATCGATTACCTACCGTCCCAGGTCATGGCTGAAGATGTGTGGATGGTTTGCGGTGCGGCATTGGTCCTGAGTTTCCTCGCCACCTTGTATCCGGCCTGGCGTGCGGCACGCACCCAGCCTGCGGAGGCGCTACGTTATGAGTGAGTTGGGCATGAGTGATAAAGCAGTGCTGAGTTGCCGCAATCTGGGCAAGTCCTACGAGGAAGGCCCAGAGTCGGTACAGGTGTTGTCCGGTTTGCAGTTGGAGTTACACCCTGGAGAGCGGGTGGCCATCGTTGGCAGCTCGGGTTCAGGCAAGAGTACGTTGCTCAACCTGCTCGGCGGCCTCGACACGCCCACCGAAGGCAGCGTGTGGCTGGCTGGTGAAGAGCTGTCGGCCTTGGGTGAGCGTGCCCGTGGTCTGCTGCGCAACCGCGCATTGGGTTTTGTCTATCAATTTCACCACTTGTTGCCGGAGTTCACCGCCCTGGAGAACGTGTGCATGCCGTTGCTGATTGGCCGCACCGCCATCCCCGAGGCGCGCGAGCGCGCCGAGGCGCTGCTCAAGCGGGTTGGCCTGGGCCATCGCCTGAGCCACAAGCCCGCCGAGTTGTCCGGTGGCGAACGCCAGCGTGTGGCGATTGCTCGGGCGTTGGTCAACCGTCCGGGGCTGGTGATGCTCGATGAGCCGACCGGCAACCTCGACCACCATACCGCTCAAGGCATCCAGGACCTGATGCAGGAGCTGAGCAGCTCCTCGCAAACAGCATTCCTGGTGGTCACCCATGACCTCAACCTGGCGCGGCAGATGGACCGTGTGCTGCGCCTCGACGACGGGCACCTGGTCGCAATCTGATCTGGCCGTGCAGCGTGCCCGCCAGCAGTGGCGGGCCGCGTGTTTCTTTTCTTTACCTGGGTGCTTTCGTTCATGTTCAGACCCTTGTCTATTTTCATCGGCGCGCGCTACACCCGCGCCAAGCGCCGCAACCATTTCATCTCGTTCATCTCCATGACCTCGATGATCGGCCTGTCTCTGGGCGTGCTGGCGATGATCGTGGTGTTGTCGGTGATGAACGGCTTTCAGCGCGAAATGAGCGCGCGGATCCTGGGTATGGTGCCGCACGCCAGTATTCTTGGAGCCCAACCCTTGGCTGACTGGCAGCCCGTGGCCGACGCTGCGCTGAAAAACCCGCAAGTGATTGCTGCTGCGCCTCTGACCGAGATGGAAGGCATGCTCTCCTACAAGGGCGCAATGCAGCCGATCCAGGTCAGCGGCATTGATCCGGCTCAGGAGGGCAAGGTCTCGATCGTCGGCCAGCACATTGTCCAGGGCAGCCTGCAGGCGCTTAAACCCGGCGAGTATGGCGTGGTGCTCGGCGAGATCAGCGCTCGGCGTTTTCGCTTGAATGTCGGTGACAAGCTGACCCTGATCGTGCCGGAGGTGAGCAGCGCGCCAGGCGGTATCACCCCGCGCATGCAGCGTCTGAACGTGGTCGGAGTGTTCAAGGTGGGGGCCGAACTCGATGGTTCGATGGCCTACATCCACATGACCGATGCCGCGCAGATGCAGCGCTGGCAGCCGAACCAGGTTCAGGGCGTGCGTCTCAAGCTCAAGGATCTGTACGCCGCACCGCAGGTTTCCAAGGCCATCGCTGCCAGCCTGGGCGATGCCTACCGCGCCGATGACTGGTCGCACACCCAGGGCAGCCTGTTCAGTGCGATGAAGATGGAAAAGACCATGATTGGTCTGTTGCTGCTGATGATCATCGCGGTGGCGGCGTTCAACATCATTGCCACGCTGATCATGGTGGTCAATGACAAAGGCGCGGACATCGCCATCCTGCGCACCATTGGCGCCACTCCGGCGCAGATCATGGGGACCTTTATGGTTCAGGGGACTCTGATCGGTGTTGTCGGCACCTTGATCGGCGGAGTTTTGGGGGTGATTGCCGCCCTCAATGTCAGCCAGATTGTCGGCTGGTTGGAGCGGGTTAGTGGGCAACACATCTTCACCTCTGATGTGTACTTCATCAGCAGTCTGCCGTCGGAGCTGCAGTGGGGTGATGTGGCGCTGATCTGCAGTGCCGGCTTGGTGATGAGTTTCCTGGCGACGCTGTACCCTGCGTGGCGTGCTTCGCAGGTTGAGCCGGCGTACGCCTTGCGCTACGAGTGATGGTGTTGCGGCCGCATCGCGGCCGATCGCCGGCAAGGCCGGCTCCTGCAAGGCGATACACCAACCCTTCGGGTCTTGCCGGCGATTTGATCTACACCGTCGGCAACTCAATCACAAATCGCGTCCAACCCCCGTCTGATTCCCCACGAATCGTCCCGCCATGGGCCTGGACAATCGACCGGGTAATCGCTAATCCCAACCCTGCATGCTCGCTGCTGCCTTCACGGCGCGCCGGATCGGCGCGGTAAAAACGGTCAAACAGCCGTGGCAGCAATGCCGGGTCGATGGGCTCGCCAGTGTTGGCTACCTGCAAGCGCACCAAGCCTTCCAGCACCTCGATACTCAAGCGAATCTCCCCCTGCGCCGGGGTAAAGCGCACGGCATTGTCGAGCAAGTTGGACAGCGCCCGCCGCAGCATGTGGCGGTCACCTTCCAGGCTGGCCCGGCCCTCCCGATGCAATGCGACCTCGGCTTCTTCGGCCAGGGGCGCGTAGTACTCAAGCAAGGCATCCGCTTCATCTTCCAGCGCCAGGCGCTGGCGGCTGGGCATCAACAGGCCGTGGTCGGCCTTGGCCAGGTAGAGCATGTCGTTGACCAGTTGCGCCATCCACTGCAGTTCTTCCAGGTTGCTGTGCAAGGCCTCGCGATACTCGTCCAGTTCGCGCGGACGGGTGAGCGTGACCTGCGTGTGGGTCAGCAGATTCGACAGCGGCGTGCGTAGTTCGTGAGCGATATCGGCGGAGAACGCTGACAGCCGTTGGAAGGCGTCGTCCAGGCGTTCGAGCATCGCGTTGACGGTTTGCGCCAGTTCCGCCAGCTCTACTGGCATCTGCCCTTCGGGCAGGCGGGTGGTCAATGAGCGCGCCGATACTTTTGACGCTACTTCGCCCATCTGGCGTAACGGTCGCAGGCTTCTGCGCGCCGCCCAGGCACCCAGCAAGGCCGTGGCCAGAGCGGAAAGGCCGACAGTTAGCCAGATCAACTGCTGCATGCGCTGGAGAAAGTGCTGGTGGTGGGTGATGTCGAGAAACAGGGTCAGTTGCGCCGAGGTCGGATCGCTCTGTTCAAGGTTGACGCAGAGGGCGCGGTAGTCGGTATTGCTACTGTGCTGGGTGCTCAGGCCGGGTGCTTGGGGGGCGTCGGGCAGATCGGGCTGGCTTTCAAACCACACCCGGCCATCGCTGCCGCGCAGCCGCACGGCGAGGTCTGTCTGATGGCTCAGCTCGGTTTGCAGCGCCGGCAAACGCAAGGCGAGGCTGGCCGGGTCGTGGACGCCGTCGAGCATTTGTCGCAACAGTGACAGGCGACTCTCGAGCAACTGTTGATCCAGCTCGATGAAGTGGCTTTCGCTGGCGCGGCTGAACAGAATCCCGGCGGTCAATGACACCACCGCCGTGCAGGCTGCGAACAGCAATGCCAGGCGGCTGCTCAGGGACACTTGGCGCATCACGACGCCCGCTCTTCCAGGACATAGCCCATGCCACGCACGGTGTGGATTAGTTTGTGCTCATGGCTGTCGTCGATTTTCAGGCGCAGGCGGCGGATCGCCACTTCGATGACGTTAGTATCGCTGTCAAAGTTCATGTCCCAGACCTGGGACGCGATCAGCGACTTGGGCAGCACTTCACCCTGGCGCCGTAGCAGCAGTTCCAGCAAGGCAAATTCCTTGGCGGTCAGGTCAATGCGCTGGCCGCCGCGTTCGACGCGGCGGCGGATCAGGTCAAGGCGCAAGTCGGCAAGGCCCAGGCTGGTTTCCTGGGTCGGGCTGCTGCCGCGACGCAGTAGGCTGCGCACCCGCGCCAACAGTTCAGAGAAGGCAAAAGGTTTGACCAAGTAATCATCCGCGCCCAGCTCCAGGCCATGCACTCGGTCTTCCACGGCATCGCGGGCGGTCAGGAACAGCACCGGAATATCCAGGCCTGCGGCGCGTACCGCTTGCAGGATCTGCCAGCCATCGCGGCCGGGCAGCATTACATCGAGAATCAGCAGGTCGTAATCGCCCGTCAGGGCCAGGTGCTGGCCGGTATTGCCGTCGGTGGCAAGCTCAGTGGCGAAGCCAGCTTCACTGAGGCCTTGGCACAGGTACTGGCCGGTTTTGGTCTGGTCTTCGACGATCAGCAGTTTCATCGGGTGGCTCTTGGACAATGAATGGCAGTTATACCGCGGCGGACGTGGACGTTGGCCAAGCTGACAAAGTTGTAATGTTTTTGTCAGGTAGCTGCCAGCGCCGGTTTTCTACAGTGCAGCCTACGTTGTCGCAACCCCGGAGTGGACATTTTATGAAACACCTTATTATTGCCGGCGCTTTGGCGCTGTTCAGCTTGCCAGCACTGGCGTCACCCGCACATTCGTACGCCTTCGGCACCCCTGCGCCTGCAGCCAAGGCTGACCGGACTGTGGAAGTTGTCATGGGCGACATGTACTACGAGCCACGCAGCCTGGAGGTCAAAGCCGGCGAAACCGTGCGCTTCGTGCTGATCAACAAGGGCGCAGTGGTGCATGAATTCAGCCTCGGCGACGCGGTGATGCACGCTAAGCATCAGAAGGAAATGCTCGCCATGCAGGGTCAGATGGATCATTCAGCCATGGGCCATGGCGGCATGCAGCACGGTGGCGTCATGAAGCATGATGATCCCAACACCGTAATGGTCGACCCTGGCAAACGCGGTGAGCTGACCTGGACCTTCACTCAGGCAACCCCCATCGAGTTCGCCTGCAACGTTCCGGGGCACTATCAAGCTGGCATGGTCGGCAAGCTGACCATCGGCCAATAACCGACGAATACCCAACGCATGGCCCAAACCCGATAAACTAGGCGCATTTCGTCCTTCAGGTTTGAGCCATGCATCCCGCCGCCGAACATTCTCCGCTGGGTAAGTCCAGCGAATACATCGCTACCTACACACCATCGCTACTGTTTCCGATCCCGCGAGCCGCCAAATGGGCCGAATTGGGCGTCAGTGCCCAGACCCTGCCTTGGCAAGGGGTGGACTTCTGGAACTGCTTCGAGCTGTCCTGGTTGCTGCCGTCGGGCAAGCCGGTGGTAGCCATCGGCGAATTCGCGATTCCCGCCGACTCGCCGAACATCATCGAGTCGAAGTCGTTCAAGCTGTACCTGAACTCACTGAACCAGACCGTGTTCGAAACGCCGGCAGCGTTGGAAGCGTGCCTGGCAAAAGACCTCTCGGCTGCAGCCGGTAAACCGGTGGCCGTGCAGATCCGCAGCCTGACGCAAGTTGAAGGGCAGGGCGTGGTGGCTTTGCCGGGCGTGTGCATCGATGACCTGGATGTCAGCATCAACAACTACGAGCAGCCGCAGCCGGAGTTGCTCCGTTGCGACAGCAGCCGCATTGTGGAAGAAACCCTGCACAGCCACTTGCTCAAATCCAACTGCCCGGTCACTGGCCAGCCGGATTGGGGTAGTGTCACTGTGCACTATCGAGGCGCAGCGCTGGATCATGCCAGCCTGTTGACCTACCTGATCAGCTTCCGTCAGCACGCTGATTTCCATGAACAGTGTGTCGAGCGTATCTACCTGGACCTCAAGCGTCTGCTCAATCCTGAGTTTCTGACCGTCTATGCGCGTTATGTGCGTCGCGGCGGGCTGGATATCAATCCGTACCGCAGCACTGAGACGGTGACACTGCCGAACCTGCGCCTGGTTCGCCAGTAACGAAAAAGCCCCGGATAACGGGGCTTTTTGTTGCTGCTCGGTGGGTCAGATGCCCATGCTTTGCAGGCTCTGAACGATATTGCGTAAGGTGGCGGTCAGGCCCGGGTGATCGACTTCGAAGCGTTCCACTGCCAGGTTGACGCCATCGACCAGGTTGTTGTCGGGGGTTACGGCTTCAAGTTCAATCTTGGCCTCAATCTGCTGCATCAACTCATGCAGCTGACCGCGCTCCTCTTCCGAAAGCGGTGGGTTTTGCTCCAATTGCTCGCGCAGGGCGTTGAGTTGCTCTTGCAGTTCGCGGGCAGGCATGGGTGATCTCCCTCTATGAATAGGCACAGTCATGGACCCCGGTAGCGGCTGAAAGGTCCATACCTTGCCTACTAGAGTAATCCACTGAGCGCAGCTTTGCATGACCCGGATCAACGGCCCTGTGTCAGGGTTTTTCACCCTTTAAGCGGCGCTGGCGGATGTCGGCCAGGCAGTCACCCAGTGCCTCAAGGTGGTCGATCACCGAATGTACGCCGAGGGCAAACAGTTGCAGGGTTGCCTTGCCGCGCTGGCGTTCCTGCTCTTGCGGGCTGTCGTAAGTATTGCGCGAGCCGCAGCTGGCCAGGCCGATTGTCCACAGGCCGGCATTAAGGCCTGACTGCAGCAACCGTGGCTCTGCACTGACCAGTACGCAGCCCTCAAGCTTTGTGGTATTGAGCGCCATCAACGCTTGCCAGCAGGCATCAGGTGCGGGCCATGGTGTAACAACATGGTGGGCTTTGAGCCAGGCAGGCAGTGCTGCGGCCAAGTGCTCGGCGTCGACAGCCGGTAGCTCATCCAGCCAGGCGAGAGTTTGCAAGGCGCCGGGGGTAGGTCGCGGACGTGTTGGGCTGGTATCCGTTTCGATCAGGCAGCCACGCAGGCCGAAGAGCAGGGCGGTTATGGCAGGCGAGTCTTGCATGGCAACGTCCCTGAAATAACCTGAACGCTACACTCGCTTTGTTACGCTGCGGTTACGCCGCGCAATCACAGTTGTTCACAAAATCATGACCTCTATTGTGTCAGGCTGTTTATCAGGGAAAGACCCTTTTATACTTGTTCCTTTTTTAGCGTAGGACGCATCGCGTTCGGCGCAGTGACTGTCGAGGAGTAACTCTATGCGTAGGAGCGGTACAGGCGTGATCAATCGGATGACCCGGGCCTGTGTCTGTGCCAGCCTGCTGCTGGCGCCGTTGGGCGCAGCCCAGGCGGCGACCGAGGAAGATCCATGGGAAAGCATTAACCGACCGATCTTTACCTTCAACGACACTGTCGACACTTACGCGCTCAAGCCATTGGCCAAGGGGTACCAAGCGGTCACCCCGCAGTTCCTGGAAGATGGCATCCACAACATGTTCCTCAACCTGGGTGACGTGACCAACCTGGCCAACAACATCCTGCAGCTCAAACCACATGCTGCCGGGGTCGACACCGCGCGCCTGATCGTCAACACCACCTTTGGTCTGGGCGGTTTCTTTGATGTGGGCACCAAGATGGGCCTGCAGCGCAACGATGAAGACTTCGGTCAGACCCTGGGTTATTGGGGTGTGGGCAGTGGTCCTTACGTAATGCTGCCATTGCTGGGCCCAAGCACGGTGCGTGACGCTGTCGCCAAGTACCCGGACACCTACACTGAACCCTACCGCTACATCGATCACGTGCCGACGCGCAACAGCGCGATTGCCGTGGATGTCGTCGATACCCGCGCCAGCCTGCTGTCGGCAGAAAAGTTGATTCGCGGCGACAAATACACCTTCATTCGCAATGCCTACCTGCAAAACCGCGAGTTCAAGGTCAAGGATGGCGAAGTCGTCGACGACTTTTAAATCTTTGCAGTGATGAAAAGGCGGCCATCGAGCCGCCTTTTTTCATGTCTGCTCCTTCCATTGAGTTGCACACGAACAAATTTTTATAACTCCTGGGTCTTTACCTCGCAAAGAGCAACCACGAGCATCGGCGTACCCTTGAATCCCCTGGCGGATGGGAGTACCGTCTGCGCCTTACAGGGCACCTCTGCTCGTTGTCGGACAAACCAATCTGTCCTACATCTGATAAAAGAGTGGCTAGAAGCGAATCCAGTACGTGTGCTCATGCCTTGTCGAGCCACCTACGCCAACCTAATTCTGGCGCCGTTTGCTCACATGCAGAAAACCAGTGCAACGCTGCTGATAATCGATGACGACGATGTCGTACGTGCGAGTCTTGCCGCTTACCTTGAAGACAGTGGTTTCAGTGTCCTGCAAGCGAGTAATGGCCAGCAGGGCCTCCAGGTCTTCGAACAGGAACAGCCTGATCTAGTGATCTGCGATCTGCGCATGCCGCAAATGGGCGGTCTGGAGCTGATTCGCCAGGTCACCGAGCGCGCGCCTGAATTGCCGGTGATCGTTGTCTCCGGTGCCGGGGTGATGAACGATGCGGTGGAAGCGTTACGCCTGGGTGCCGCCGATTACTTGATCAAGCCCCTGGAAGACCTCGCAGTGCTCGAGCACTCGGTTCGCCGTGCCCTGGACAGGGCGCGCCTGTTGCTGGAAAACCAGCGCTACCGGGAAAAGCTCGAAACCGCCAACCGCGAACTGGAGGCCAGCCTGCACCTGTTGCAGGAAGACCAGACCGCCGGGCGCCAGGTGCAAATGAACATGCTGCCGGAAAGCCCCTGGATGGCCGGCGAGCTGTCGTTTGCGCACCAGATCATTCCATCGTTGTATCTGTCAGGTGACTTCACCGACTATTTTCGGGTCGATGAGCGACGCATTGCCTTTTACCTGGCGGACGTTTCCGGCCACGGTGCCTCTTCGGCGTTTGTCACCGTGCTGTTGAAATTCATGACCACCCGGCTGTTGTTCGAATTCAAGCGCAATTCACGCTTGCGTGACTTCAAGCCCTCCGAGGTGCTTGGGCACATCAACCGCGGCCTGATCAACTGTAAGCTGGGCAAACATGTCACCATGGTTGGCGGGGTGATCGATGAAGACACTGGGTTGATGACCTACAGCATTGGCGGCCATTTGCCCTTGCCCGTGCTCTATACCCCTGGCCAAAGCCGATACCTGGAAGGGCGTGGGTTGCCGGTCGGGCTGTTTGAAGAGGCCACCTACCAGGACCATGTCCTGGAATTGCCTGCGCAGTTCAGCCTGACCTTGCTCTCTGATGGCATTCTGGACCTTTTGCCAGGGGAAACACTCAAAGATAAAGAGGCGGCCTTGCCAGAAATCGTCAAGGCTGCGGGTGGCAGCCTAGATGGGCTGCGCCAACGATTCGGATTAGCTACGCTTGGGGAGATGCCGGATGATATCGCCCTATTGGTGTTGAGCAGGAACCTTCAATGAGTACGGGAAGAATCCAGTTCGCCGAACAGAGCGGCACCTTCGTTCTGAAGTTTGTTGGCGAAGTGCGCCTGACTTTGTGTTCAGCGCTGGATGCGACTATTGAAAAGATCTTTACGGCGCTGAATTTCTCGGCGATCGTCATTGATCTGACTGAAACCGAAAGCATCGACAGCACCACCTTGGGCTTGCTGGCCAAGCTCTCGATCCTGTCGCGGCAGAAAGTCGGCCTGCTGCCGACCGTGGTGACCGTTAACCCGGACATTTCGCGGTTGCTGCAGTCGATGGGCTTCGATCAAGTGTTCAACATCGTTGATCGGCCGATCCCGTGCCCCGAGTGCCTGACCGACCTACCTTCCCAGGACCAGAACGAAGATGTGGTGCGCTCCAAGGTACTGGAAGCGCACAAAATCCTTATGGGGCTGAACGACTCCAATCGCGAAGCTTTCCACGACCTGGTCAACGCCCTCGAACGTACCTGACCTGCGCACAGGCGCCGTGGGGCGCCTGCTTCTGCTGATTTAATCGCTAGCCCTGGGTGGAAACTCCGTCGGCGCCGCGCCGTTCGCGTTGAGCTGGAAAATCCGCTGTGGCTGGCCTTGTTCATTGAAAAACACCTGCCCCAGGCCGGCGCTGTTCCATAGGCGCTCGCCGGCCTTGCTGTGGCTGGGCGTGCGTGGAATCACTTCCATTTGGCGGCGCTTGGTCAGCCAGTTCAAGGGTGAGCGAGGCGAGTAAAGCCAGCGGTTAAGGCGGTCGAATACGTCCAACAGACGCCGCGGAAACTCGTTCTTGATTCCGCTGCTGGTGATTTGCCAGAGGTGCGGGCTGCGCTGTCGGTGGCGGATCAGTACTTCGTAGACGAACGAATAATGCACGTCGCCGGAGAGAATCACGTAGTGCCCTGGCGTGCGCGAGTGACGGAAGATATTCAGGATTACCTGGGCCGCACCACGGTGGGCCATCCAATTCTCGGCATCGACCAGCAACGGATAGCCCAGCCAGCTGAACACCCGCTGCACCGTTTCGATCAGCTTGACGCCGAAGATCGGTGCCGGCGAAACAATGACTGCTGAGGGGTGATCGAGCAGGGCCTGTTGCAATTCGCTCAATGCTTCCCAGTCGAGTAGGCCAGAAGGCTTTTTCAGGTTGCTTTCGCTGCGCCAGCGCCGGGTACGGGTGTCGAGTACCAGCAATGGCGGATTGCTCGGCAGGACGAATTGCCAGCCCTGAAAACGCAACACCTCTTCGATCAGGGCGTCCTGCAGTGCGGCGTCCAGGTGTTGGTCGTCCAGGGCGCTTTGATTCAACACCTGGCATTTGCCAATCAGCGCGTTGCAGGCGTCCGGGTCGTTACCCCAGCCCTGGCATAGCAAGTAGGCGAGCAGTGCATTGCCGATGATGCGTTTGGAAAAAGGGTGCCCATAGGCGGTTTCTTCCCACTGTGCGGACAGGTTCCAGTCATCGGTGATGTCATGGTCATCAAAGATCATCAGGCTCGGCAGGTGCGCCAGCACGCGTGCGACACCGCTCAAGCCGCTGACAAACGCGTCGATAGCCTGGTGTTCCTGCTGGTAGCGGGATTGTTGCTGGGGCGTCAGCCCAGAGGGCATGTGCGGGTCGATCAAGGTCCAGGGTACCGGTGACCAGACCAGCAGGTACATGGCCATCACCTCGGCGAACGTCACCAGGTGATTATCGGCATTGCTGCTGGTGAAGATCGGCTTGCGCGCACCGCCGAAAAAACGCTCGCGCAGGGTTTCGTTGCTCTCCAGTGCCGGCAGCAGGTCGGCGCGGTGGTAGTAGCTGGCAGGGTGTTGGTAGAGTGCGGCGCTGTCATCGACCACCGCACCTTGCAAGTATTCACCAAACAGTCCCAGTCGTTCGATCAGCGCATGGATAGCCCGCAGCATCGGCCCGGCGACATCGTCGGCATACACCTGATCGCCATTCATCAGCAACAGGGCTGGGCGCGCCTTGGGATCAGGGCAGTCGATCAACAGTTGGTCGGCACACAGCAAGCCGTCAGCGGCGGGGTGGTGCGGCTTGCGACAGGACCCGTGAAGCAGCTGCTGCAGGCGCGAATGCACCACGAAGTTGGGCAGCCCGGCGCCTTCATAGAGCAGGTGCGGGGCCCATTGCGCAATGCTTTGCTTACCCTCGGTAGTGTGCACAAGCAAGTCGTAGTCGATCTGCACATCGCAGGGCAGTGGGCTGTCGAAGTGAATGTCGATCAAGTGCACGAAGGCCTGACGGCCAATGGCGACCACTTGACAATCCAAGGTCGCTGTAATGCCCGGACAACTCAGTGACAGAGTCGGTTGCAGCGCTTGCGAACCGACCAGCCAGAACACCATTCGGGTAGGTTCAAGGCGGCGCAGCAGGGGGCCGGCGAGTACGGCGGGTAACGCGGGGGATTCAGGCATCAACATCTCTGAAAGCACAGGCGAAACTGTGGGTGGCGGTGAAGAGCGGCATAGTGAAGGCAGTTGCGCCTCTATTGCGAGCGCTATCAATTCGTAGCCGCAGCCTGGCGGCAGCGGCTACGTTACTCTGTGTAGAGGTAAGTGCAGTGTTGCATCAAGCCTTTGCTGCCAGCAGCGCTTCAAGCTTCTCCTGATCCCGGGCAAATTGACGAATACCTTCAGCGAGTTTCTCAGTGGCCATGGCATCTTCGTTGGAGGCCCAGCGAAATTGTGCTTCGGTCAACGTTTGACGGGCTTCGCCCTGATTACCCGGCTTGAGGATGCGCGGTAGTTCGCCTTGGTCATCGCTCAGTTGCTGCAGCAGTTCAGGGCTAATGGTCAGGCGGTCGCAGCCGGCCAGTTGCTCGATCTGGCCAATGTTGCGAAAGCTCGCGCCCATGACCACGGTGTCGTAACCGTTGGCCTTGTAGTAGTTGTAGATCCGCGTAACGGATTGCACGCCAGGGTCTTGGGCGCCGGCATAGTCGGTACCAGTGGACTTCTTGTACCAGTCGTAGATCCGACCCACGAACGGCGAAATCAGGAATACCCCGGCGTCAGCGCAAGCCTGGGCCTGAGCGAAAGAGAACAGCAGGGTCAGGTTGGTCTGAATGCCTTCCTTTTCCAGGACTTCGGCGGCGCGGATCCCTTCCCAGGTCGAGGCCAGCTTGATCAGCACGCGGTCGCGGCCGATACCGGCTTTTTCGTACAACTCAATCAATTGCCGGGCCTTGGCCAGCAGCGCCGGTTGATCAAAGGACAGGCGGGCATCGACCTCGGTGGAGATACGCCCCGGAATAACCTTGAGGATGCCGGCGCCAACTGCCACGGCGAAGGTGTCACAGGCGAGGCCAACATCACCCTTACTGTGTTCGACCGACTGCTTGAGCAAGTCGGCATAACCGGGCATGGCTGCGGCCTTGAGCAGCAGGGACGGGTTAGTGGTGGCATCGACCGGTTTCAGGCGGCTGATGGCATCGATATCACCAGTGTCGGCAACCACAGTGGTGAACTGCTTGAGTTGTTCCAGCTTGGAAGTCATGGGCGTGCTCTGTCCTGTGCAATGGATCGACATTACCCGAGCGCTGCCAGCCGCTCAAGGGCTGACTGGCAGGCGGGGCAACGGGATAAGTCTTCGAGTGCCCAAGTGCGCACAGGTTCCGATGCTAGCGCCCTTGCAACAGCTCTCCAGCCTGATCGAGCAGGGCCAGCGGATCAGTGCTCTTGTGGATGTCCACCGAGAGCAACTGACGGAATTTGCGTGCCCCCGGAAAGCCTTGGCCGAGGCCGAGGATATGCCGGGTTACGTGGTGCATGGCACCGTCAGCCGCCAGATGCGCGGCGATATACGGCCGCAACTTGGCCAGCGCCTCACTGCGGCTGATCACCGGCGTGGTACTGCCGAACAGTTGCTGGTCGACCTCGGCCAGCACATAAGGATTGTGGTACGCCTCGCGGCCCAGCATCACCCCGTCGAAGATCTGCAGGTGCTCCTGGCACTCGGCGAGGGTTTTGATGCCCCCATTGAGGACGAACTCCAGCTCGGGGAAATCCGCCTTCAGCTGCGCCGCCACGTCGTAGCGCAGCGGTGGAATCTCGCGGTTTTCCTTCGGCGACAGGCCTTCCAGAATGGCGATGCGTGCATGTACGGTAAAACTGCGGCAGCCGGCATCACGTACCTGGCCGACGAAATCGCACAACTGGGCATAACTGTCGCGACCATTGATACCGATGCGGTGCTTGACCGTCACTGGGATCTGCACGGCGTCCTGCATCGCCTTGACGCAATCACCGACCAGCGCCGGATGGCCCATCAAGCAGGCGCCGATCATATTGTTCTGCACCCGGTCACTTGGGCAGCCGACGTTAAGGTTGACCTCGTCGTAGCCAGCGTTCTGGGCCAGCTTGGCACACGCGGCCAGGTCAGCAGGCACGCTACCGCCCAACTGCAGGGCCAGCGGATGCTCGGCTTCGTCGTGGCGCAGGAAGCGTTCGGCGTCACCGTGAAGCAGGGCACCAGTGGTGACCATTTCGGTGTAGAGCAGGGCGTTGCTCGAGAGCAGGCGCAGGAAGAACCGGCAGTGGCGGTCGGTCCAATCCATCATGGGCGCAACGCTGAAGCGGCGGGACAGATCAGAGCGCGGGTTTACTCGGGTTGCAGCGGATTCTAGGGGCATGTTCTACGACGCGTTTGTAGCCATTCATGGACGTTTTGCTCGGTACAGCCGGTTAGGCGTGCGGATCCGAAGCAAAAACAAAGTGCCCTAGTCTACCAAGAGTGCCAGGCCTTCGCCCGCAAGCTGACCGCCTGGACGTGGGTTAAGCGACGAGAGATCCCTCATCGAGCCAAAATGAAAAACGCCCATTCAATCCAGAATGGGCGTTCGTAGGTATCGCTCAAATCAGCTTGCGCCAATCACCCGGCGAAATCCTTGTCGCTGTACAACTTGGTGTTCTTCACCGCTTCAATGTTTTTCGCGCCACCGAGCATCATGTTGATGGTCAGTTCCTTGTTCAGGTGTTCGATCACCGAATTCACACCTTCAGCTCCGCCAAGGTGCAGGCCATAGAGGATCGGACGGCCTACCGCAACGATGTCTGCGCCGCTGGCCAGTGCTTTGAACACATGCGAGCCACGGCGTACGCCGCTATCGAAAATGATCGGCACACGCTTGTTCACAACCTTGGCAATCGCCGGCAGGACGTCGAAGGACGACGGGCCGCTGTCGAGTTGACGGCCACCATGGTTGGACACCCAGATCGCCGCTGCGCCGGCCTTGATTGCCATATCGGCGTCTTCGGGTGACTGCACACCTTTGACGATGACCGGTAGCCCCGACAGTTTTTTCACGTAAGCAATGTCGGCCGGGGTGAAGGCTTGCTTGGCCTGGGCATAGATTTCGCTGATACCAGAACCTTTGCCGGTCTTGGAACCATCGCTGTCTTGTTTGGCGAACAGCTCCAGGTTGGCAAAGCCCAGGGGGAATTGGAAGTTATTGCGAATGTCATCTTCGCGATGGCCGCCCACTGGCGAATCTACGGTGAGGATGATTGCCTTGGCACCAAATTGTTTGGCTTTCTCCAAAGTGAACTCATTGAATTTTTGGTTCTTGCTCATATAGAGCTGGAAGAAGAATGGATTGTTCTTGGACGCGGTCGCTACTTCCTCAATGGTCTTATTGCCATAAGTACTCAAAGAGAATATGGAGCCGGCCTTGGCCATGCCTTTGGCGGTAGCGATTTCACCGTCCTTATGGGCCAAGCCCTGAGCGGCCATTGGCGCCTGGATGATAGGCGTTTTCAGTTTAACCCCGAGTAATTCGCTGGACAGATCGATGTCGGTACGTTCAATACCTTGCATGATGCGCGGCATGATGTACTTGTTGTCGAAGTCTTGGGTATTGCTGCGCATATTGTTTTCATCTTCGGCACCGCCGCGGATGTAACCAAAGGCGCCTTTGTCCATGCTGGCTTTGACGTCGGCTTCCAAGGCGCCAAGGTTAACTATTTTGAGGGTTTTTTCAGCGTCGCTGGCTTGGTATTCCTGGGCATGCGCGGTGTTGAGCAAAAGCAGTGCTGTCAGCACGCCGGAGGCCAAAGCGGTTGTACGTTTATGCGTGTTCTTCATCGGATAAATCTCTTCATTGCCAAGCGCTTATTTTGCCCTTTGAGTGGCGCAGGCAGTGAGGGAACAACTGAGATGCAGTGTTCTATTTTTGATACCAAGGTCGTACTTGAATGGCGCAGTGCTCGGCAAATAGTTGTCCGTAGTGGTTTCAGAGGATGGCAAAAGTCAAGCCTGAATTACTGATCTGCATCAAGCTTCCCGCGCTGGGTGCCCCCTATATTGAATATAAAGGAATGAATAACTCCTCACCCTTTGCTGTGAAGTTTCGGTGTGAAAGTTGATAAAACAATAAGGAGTCGCCCGTGTGTCGAGTGCGCGCCGCTACAGGCCGGTTAGCACTCGGTAGTTGCTAGGTGTTACCCATGAAGTCAACCGTTGTTTCCGTCGCGCGCAAACTAAAACTCTATCAATTGGTGGTCTTCGAGCAAGTGTTGCGCAGCGGCTCGCTGGTGGGCGCCGCCCAGGCGCTGAACCTGACTCAGCCAGCCGTCACTAAGATCATTCACGAACTGGAAGCCTTCCTCGGCGCGGCCTTGCTGGTGCGCGGCAACCGCGGCGTGCACGCCACTGAGTTGGGCGGGGTAGTGGTGCGTCGCGCTCATGCGATGCTCACCGAGCTGCGGAGCCTGACCGATGAGGTCAATGCCTACCACAGTGGTACCACCGGCCAGGTAATGGTCGGCGCCTTGAGCTCTTCTTCAGCCTTGCTCTTGCCGCGTACCCTGCGCCTGCTCAAGGCGCGGGCACCGGGGGTGCTGGTGACGGTGCGGGTCGGTCATATGGATCAGCTGTTCTCCAGTCTGTTGGCAGGCGAACTGGACATCATTGTCGGTCGTATCCCGGATGAATGGCGCTGGCATGAATACGAGCCGCGCATGAAAGTCGATGTGCTGTGTGAAGAAGGGTTGTGCATCGTCGCTGGCGCTGAGCATCCGATGCATGCAAGCGGTCGGCCGGTCAGCCTCGCCGATCTGCATCCGTTTCCATGGATCCTGCCACCGCGCAGTGGCCTGTTGCGGCGCACCGTAGACCGTTTATTCGAAGCCCTGGACCTCGGCTCACCGGTCAATGTTATCGAGTCGATTTCGGCGTTGACCAACTATGAGTTGATGCAAGACCAACAAACTATTGGTTTCTTTCCTCTGCAAACTACCCAGCAACTGGCCCACAGCGGCAAGCTCAAGGCTTTCGACCTAGGCAAACCGCTGAGTTTCGGGCGCATTGGCTGCTTCTATTCGGCCAATCGTACCCTCGACCCGGCGACCCGGTTGTTCCGCGAGTGCCTGTCAATGGCCAATAACCCCGGCGAAGCGCAATAACCCAGCTATTCCATCTCGCTATAGAAGCAGCGTCTCAATTGATGGGGTATGGCTAATTGCCACACATACAATGAGGGTAATTACACCTGTATCGATCCCAAGCACAAACGGATACCAGAGCATGAGAAGTAATCTGCCGGTCACCCAGCAGGAAGTCATTTACCAGAATGAGCAGCGGTTGATTTCCGCCACTGACCTGCACGGCAACTTGACCTACTGCAACGATGAACTGGTGGCCATCAGTGGTTTCAGTCGCGACGAGTTGCTCGGCAGCCCACACAATATCGTCCGCCATCCGGACATGCCGGAAGCCGTGTTCGCCCATATGTGGTCGTACTTGAAAGACGGCAAGAGCTGGATGGGGATCGTCAAGAACCGCTGTCGCAACGGCGATCACTATTGGGTCAGTGCTTATGTCACTCCGATTCTCGAGGGCAGCGCAGTCGTGGGCTACGAGTCGGTGCGGGTCAAGCCGCAGCGGGCCGATATCGAACGTGCATCAGCGTTGTATGAACGCATGCGCACGGGTAAGCGCAGCTGGAGCCTCAAGCGTTTCTCCAAGGCCGCTGTCGAGCATGGCCTGGCACCGCTGGCGCTGGGCGTACCTGGCCTTGCCGCCGTGGTGTTTCTGGATAGCTGGCCGGCGATTGCCGTGCTGGCCTGTGGCTTTGTTGGCATGCAGATAGCTGCCCAGTGGCGTCTGCAGCACAAGTTCGCTCAAGCGAGGGGCGCGACGGCGGACAGTTTCGACAGCGAGTTGATCGCCCGCACCTACACCGACGAGCAAGGTACCGTGGCGCAACTGATGATGGCGCTGATCAGCGAGCAGGCCAAGATACGTACGGCGCTGAGCCGGTCTGGCGACTATGCCAATCAGACCGAGACCATGGCCGCGCAGAGCGGCAAACTGGCGCAGGAGTCTGAACTGTCATTGCAGCGCCAGCGCGACGAAACTGACATGGCCGCGACCGCCATGACGCAAATGGCCGCGTCCATTGCTGAGGTGTCCACCCACATTCACGACACCGCCCGCGAAGCCGAGGATGTCAATCAGTTGACCGAGGTAGGGGCAGAGGAAGCAGGCAAAACCCGCCTGGTGATTGAAAAGTTGCAGGAAACGGTAAATCAGATCAGCCAGTCGGTGGCAAATTTCGCCGATGAAACCCAGTCGATCCAGGTCGCCTCGAACATGATTCGGCAAATTGCCGACCAGACCAACCTGTTGGCACTCAACGCAGCGATTGAAGCGGCGCGGGCCGGGGAGCAGGGCAGGGGGTTTGCTGTGGTCGCCGATGAAGTGCGGGCGTTGGCGTTCAAAACCCAGGAGTCGACCGAGACCATTCAGTCCATCATCCAGTCACTGCACGGCGCGGCCAACCAGGCAGTGGACATTGCCCGTCAAGGCAGTGATGAAGCGCATGTCGGGGTCGACCAGGTGATCGCCACGCAAAATGCCCTTGAAGGTATCGGCGTCGCGGTGGAGCGCATCCACCAGATGACCGAGCAAATGGCCGCGGCTTCCGAGCAGCAGGCGCATGTCGCTGAAGACATCAGCCGACAAATCACCACCATTGCGCAGGTTTCGGAGCAAAACGTCGATATTGCTGCCAGCTCCGCCACCTTGGGGCGTGAACTGGAGCACACCGCGCACGAGATGTACGCGCTGGTAGACAGGTTCAACCGTTAAGGCGCGACCATGACCCGAGAGGATTTTGACAAGCTCGCGGCCCACGCCGAGCGCGAGCTGACGAGTATTCCCTACGCGATTTTCGAGGCTGCCGCTGATGGCATTGTCATCACTGATGAGTGGGGGCAGGTCCAGGCCATTAATGCGGCAGCGCAGAAGCTGTTCGGCTATGGTTTTTCCGAGCTGGCCGGAGCGAACATTTCGCAACTGATGCCTGAAGCCTACGCGGCGCGTCATGACCAGTGCCTGGCATCCTACCGCGCTGGCGTCGGGCGCAAGCTCAACGGCCTGGTCCGCGAGTTGCAGGGCAAACGCAAGGATGGTTCGTTGTTCGACTTACACGTCAGCGTGGGTGAGCTGCTGCTGGGTGGGCGGCAATTGCTCATTGGCGTGTGCTATGACATCAGCGAGCAGTTGCAGCTGCGCCAACGCCTTAACCACCTGGCCAGTCATGACACCCTGACAAACTGCATGAACCGTCGGACCTTGCATGATCGTCTGCAGGAGCAAGTCGCCCTGGCCGCCGCCCAGGCACAGCAGCTGGTGCTGGTGTTCATCGACCTGGATGGTCTGAAGACCATTAATGACAACCACGGTCATTACATCGGTGACCAAGTGCTGGTGGCGATCGCCGAGCGCTTTCGCCAGCGTTTGCGCAGCGAGGATCTACTGGCCAGGGTCGGTGGCGACGAGTTTGTCGTGGTGGCTCGGCAAGGTGCCGTCAAGCACACGGGCATGGAGCTGGCCACACGCCTGTTCGAGTGCCTGCAAGCGCCACTGTTGATTGACGGCATTAGCCTTAGCGTGCGCGCCAGCCTCGGCGTCAGCACCTGCGCCAATTGTACCGACTGTGATTCGCCCGCACCGGACCAGTTAATCATCGATGCCGACTTCGCCATGTACCAGGCGAAAAAAGCAGGTGGCAATCGCATCGCCTGTTTCAATCCAATGATGCGTATCGCCCAGCACCGTGACCAGCAACGTCTTGAGCGCCTGCGCCTGGCCATCAGCCGGGAGCAGTTGCAGCTGTATTACCAGCCGCAGTTCGAACTGAAGGCGCCCCAGCGAATCACTGGCCTGGAAGCTTTGTTGCGTTGGCACGATGGGCCATATGGGGAGGTGTCACCGGAGGTGTTTATCCCATTGGCCGAGCAGCATGGTTTGATGTCGGCGCTCAACGCCTGGGTGGTGACGCGCGCCTGTGCAGACAACCGTGCGTTGATTGAGGCAGGCGTGCTGGATGTGCCGGTAGCGGTAAATATGAGCGGCTTTTCGTTCATGCAGGGCGACTTTGTCGACAAGCTCAGCGCTATTGTTCGAAGCAGTGGCCTGGCGGCCAATCGCCTGGAGATCGAAGTGACTGAAACCGCCGCACTCAAGGATATCGAGCAGGCACGGTTGAACATCACACAGCTGCAAAGTCTGGGCATTCGGGTGTCAATCGACGACTTTGGCACCGGCTATTCATCACCCAGCACCTTGCGAGACTTACCGTTCGACACACTCAAGATCGATCAGGTGTTCATCCGTGAAGTGCCCAACAGTGCGATAGACCAAGCCATCGTCAACGGCTACCTGATGTTGGCCGACAGCTTGGGCATTCAGGTGATTGCCGAAGGTATCGAGACGCGCGCCCAGCTCGACTATTTGCTCGCCAAGGGCTGTAGCGTCGGTCAGGGCTATTGGTGCAGTCGACCATTGCCACTGAACGAACTGCAGCAGTTTGTCTTGTCCCGTCAGCCTGGACTGTGAGGTAGTCGCAGGGAAACGATGAACTCACCCATTCAATGTTCTTAGGCGCGTGAAGGACTGCTCTGATTTCCCCGGGCGCCCGTTCAGCGGCGCGACTTTCGGCTAGGATATTGCGCTCGAATGCCATGCCGTTGTAACGACCCAGGAAATGGAGAATCAAGGCTGATGTGGGGATATATCGCGCTCTATGTGTTGTTCGCAGCGGGCGTCTATTGTGTGGATCGTTTTACCCATCGATCACTGTTTGTCAGGACCCAGAACCGGCACTTTCGCTGGAAGCTGAATTTCAGCGTGAGGGGTTGGGGGCTCGATGAGTATCTGGCGGCGATTATTCTGAGCTGTGCGGTGATCTTGCAGCTCATGTTGATGCTGTATTGGGCAGGCACTTCACCCGATAAAACCTTGGCGAGGTGGCTGTTTGCGCTGTTGAGCCTGGGCTCCATCGTTTTGGTGGTTCGCCTGCTTCGCTTAGTAGAGCGTTATGGCCGGCACAAAGGCTGGCTAACCGTACTGGCTGCGCTGCTGACAGTCGCGGCGGGGCTGGTGGCCAGTGCCGAGACGGATGCTTTCATCCTCGCGCAGACCCGGCTCGAACCAGGGCAATTCCCAGGGGCTCAGAAAACCCTGACATTCATCTATCTGGTCTACATCTGGTACTTGGCCACCAGCCTCCTGATGCCGCTGGTGATGTTCATCGGTGCTCTGGTCTATGGGATGACTGCGCCTGGTTTCAAGCAACAGGTAAGGCGCAATCGAACCACGGCCATTTGCTGGAATCTTTACATCCCAGGTTCCGACTGGCACAGGCGCCACTGGCTGCGGGCGTCTTGCGTCATCGGCGTGCTGTACACGGCGGTGATTCTGCTGGGCTTTTCAGATGTGGTGAATGCCAAGCTTCGCACAGTGCTTCACGAGTCCTTGGTCTATGCATCCTTTCATCTAGGCCCCGAGGATTGCGCCCTGGCCGATCAGCCGCCTGGTACGCGGCTGGCCTTGCTGGGCAAAGGTGGGGTAGTGGTCGCTCAACCGATGGAAGGTGGCTATCGCTACAGCGAGCAGGCCTGTTCGTTGCAATCGGCTGCGCAGATGGAAGCGGCGCGTCAACTTCGAATCAACGACGCCAGGGCACGGGACGCGTTTTTTTGACGGTATCAGAACGCCAGCTTGTAACCGATCATCAGCAGCATGGCCGCCAGACAGGGGCGCAGTACGCTGTCGGAAATACGTCCAGTCAGGTGGCTACCCAAGTAGATGCCTGGCAATGAACCCAGCAGCAGGTAACCCAGCAGCGACCAGTCCATGTTGCCCATGCTCGCATGACCCAGGCCAGCAACCAGCGTCAGCGGCACGGCGTGAGCGATCTCGGTGCCGACCAGGCGGCGAGTGACCAGGTAGGGGTAGAGCAAGAACAGCGCCACGGTGCCCAGGGCACCTGCACCGATGGAGGTCAGTGAGACCATGACGCCGAGCACGATGCCAGTGATCACGGTCAGTACGTTGAGCGCACTACCGCTCAGGTGATAGCGATCGCCTGCGTGTTTGCTGGCGAAGGCCTGCAGTTTGCTTTTGAACAGGATGGCAAGGGCGGTGAGGATCAAGACCACGGCCAGGCCTTGCTTGATCACGGCGTTGGCGGCTTGGGTGTCGGTATCCAGAGAGCTGAGAAACCACAGGGTCAGGGCGGCGGCAGGGACGCTGCCCAAGGTCAGCCAGCCGGTGATTTTCCAGTCGATGTTTTTGTTCTTGCTGTGCACCCAGACACCGCTGGCTTTGGTAATGGCCGCGTACAGCAGGTCAGTGCCGACAGCGGTCGCCGGGCTGATACCGAACCACAGCAGGATCGGCGTCATCAGTGAGCCGCCGCCCACGCCGGTCATACCGACGATGAAGCCTACGACCAGGCCTGCAATGGTGAAGCCGAATGAACCTACATCCATAATCTACCTAAACGCTCAACGTGCCCGTGATCGGATGGCAGCCAGCATAAAGGTTTTTTTATAGCCAAATAGACTAGTTCGTTATTAGGTTATAACCGTGACCGCAGCTAGCTGGGGCCGTTTTCCACAGCGTCAGCGATCAGTCATTACCACCATGACATGGGCATCGCCGCCATCGTCACTCTCAGACAGGTAGATGTGGCCAACATTGCTGTTGAAATAAGCCGTCTCCTGCGAGCCGATACTCACTGCCTCACCGGTCTCGAACTCAATGCGCACTCGCCCACTGAGCACCAAGGCAAACTCCTGCCCGGGATGTCGAATGAAGTCATCGAACTGCTGGCGCTGGCGGGCAATGATCCGCGCATACATCGGCGTCATCAGCCGCTCGGGAAACTCCCCGGCAATCGGGTGGTAGTCGTAGGTCCCGGTGCTGTAGCCCGGCGCTGAGGGCAGCGAATTGACCACTACGGTGGTCGGCGCTGGCGTATCGCCAACCCCGGAGGAACGAAACAACTGGGCGATATCGACATTCAGTGCGCGCGCCGCCGCCGCGAGTTTTTCGTAGCTCACTGACACCTGTGCCAGTTCCATTTTTGACAAGGTCGACACCGGTACCCCGGAACGTTCCGATAACTGCTTGAGGGTTAGCTGCTGAGCTTTGCGCACGGTGCGCAGGCGCGCGCCAACTTCGGTACGGTCGATCAGGGGTAGCGCGCCAGGGTGGTCGGCAGCTGGGGAGCGGTCACTCATCAAGGATCTCGGTCAGGCATCACGGGTAGGCATCTTACCGTGGCCGCTTGCGTAATTTGCAATTCTCATATATTAGAATTCTCATAAGTGATAATTTCGATTCTTAAACGACTATTGGCAAGGTTATGACGCAGACGTTCGACAGCGTGATTATTGGCGCCGGTATTGCCGGTGCATCCCTCGGTTACCGGCTGGCCGGCCAGCACAGCGTGCTGCTGCTGGAACGTGAAGTTCAGCCCGGCTACCACGCCACGGGGCGTTCGGCGGCGATGTTCATGGAGGCCTATGGCACCCCGCAAATCCAGGCATTGACCCGGGCCAGCCGGGCCTTTTACGAGTCGCCTCCTACGGGGTTCTGCGAGCATCGTTTGCTCGAGCCGCGCGGGTGTTTGTACGTTGCCAGTCTTGAGCAACAGGACCAGTTGGCCAACAGCTATGCCCAGAACCTGGCCAATGGCACCGACGTGCACTTGCTCGATGCCGAGGCCGCATTGGCGCTGGTGCCGAGCCTGCGCAGCGAAGTCCTGGCCGGCGCGATTCACGAGCCAGGGGCCATGGACCTGGATGTGCATGCTTTGCACCAAGGCTTTTTACGTGGCTTTCGCCAGGCGGGCGGCACGCTGCGCTGCAATGCCGAGTTGATCGAGGCGTATTTTGCCGATGGCCTCTGGCAGGTAAACCTGGCCGATGGCAGCACGGTTCAGGCGCGTCAGTTGGTCAACGCCGCAGGCGCCTGGGCCGATCAGGTCGCCACACTGTGTGGCGTGCAGCCCGTTGGCCTGCAACCTTGTCGGCGCAGCGCCTTTACCTTCGAAGGGCCGACAGACCAGAAGTTTGCGCAGTGGCCGGCAGTCATCGGGGTGGACGAGAGTTTCTATTTCAAACCCGATGCCGGGCAGTTGCTCGGCTCACCGGCCAATACTGATCCGGTGGCACCTCAGGATGTGGTGCCCGAGGAGCTCGATGTAGCGATCGGCATCTACAACATCGAAGCCCTGACTACCCTGACCATTCGCCGCCCCAGCCACACCTGGGCCGGCCTGCGTTCCTTCGTCGCCGACGGCGATCTGGTGATTGGTCGAGACCCGCACAACCCGGCGTTCTTCTGGCTGGCGGCCCAAGGCGGCTATGGCATCCAGTCGGCGGCGGGGGTCTCGCAGTTGGCCTGCGCCTTGCTGCTCGATCAAGCACTTCCTGCTTCCTTGCATCGCGAAGGTGTTGAGCCACAGCGCTTGTCACCGGCGCGCTTTCGTTAACGTTCCAAAGGACATTGTCATGAGCTCGACTATTCAGCGCATTCCCAGCCACCTGCCGTTTCCGTTCTCCAAAGCGGTCAAGGTCGGTGGTTTTTTGTTTCTTTCCGGCCAAGTGCCTATGAACACCGCAGGTGAAGTGGTACGTGGTGACATCCAGACTCAGACCCAGGCCACTCTTGAGCGTATTGGCGAGACCTTGGCCGAATGCGGCGTAGGTTTTGAACAGGTGGTCAAAGCCACGGTGTGGCTGTCGGACATGGCGCATTTCGCCGGTTTCAACGAGGTCTACAAAACCTTCTTCGTCAACGGCTATCCGGTGCGCTCGACCGTGACTGCCGGGCTTGCGTTGGGCGTGGATGTGGAGATCGAAGTGCAGGCCTGGATCGGTCACGACTGAGGCCCCTGCGCGGTACTGGGTAAAAACAACAAGGCCCTGCCAAGGGCCATAAAAAGCCAGAGGGTTTGAGATGAAAGAACAGCTGAAAATTGCAGGCGCCTTTATCGGCGTTATCGTCGGCGCAGGCTTCGCCTCGGGGCGGGAGTTGATGCTGTTCTTCGTCAACTTTGGCCTCTGGGGGCTGCTCGGCACCCTGGTCAGTGCCGCGTTGTTCACCTTTCTCGGTATGGCCCTGGCGGGGCTGGGCAGCCGTCTGCAAGCCACGTCGCACAAAGATGTGGTGTATGCCATCTGCGGGCGCTACCTGGGCCTGTTCGTCGACTTGTTGATCACCTTCTTCATGTTCGGCGTAACGGTGGTGATGCTCGCCGGTGGCGGCGCGTTGCTCGAACAGCAGTTCGGGATCCCGGCGCTGGCCGGTAGCGTGGTGGTAACCCTGCTGGTGGTGGCGGTGGTGTGCCTGGATGTCAACAAGGTCATCGTGCTGATCGGTGCAGTCACACCGTTCCTGATCCTGGCGGCCATTGCCATCGCCTTGTACGCGGTATTCACCCGTGACCTGAGTTTCGCCGCCCTAGATCAGGTCGCCAGCCAGCAGGAAGCGGGCGCCCGTCACTGGCTGCTGGGCGCCTTTCTGTATGTTTCGTACAACGTGGTTGCTGGCGCGCCGATGTTGGCGATTCTCGGTGGCTCGGCGCGTATGGAGAAAACCGCGATCTGGGGCGGCATCCTCGGTGGCGCCGGGCTGGGTGGCCTGATGCTGATCATGAGCGCCGGTCTGCTCTCTCGCCTGGATACGGTGGCCGACTTGCCGATGCCAATGCTGTCGATTGCCAGTGAAGTATCGCCGGCGCTGGGCGTGATCATGTGCGTGATCATCTTCGGCATGATCGTCAATACCGCAGTGGGCATGCTCTATTCGTTTGTGGCGCGGCTGTTGCCGGCGGGCACCCGGGGTTTTCGCCTGGGTTCGGTGGCGGCGGGGGTGGCGGCGTTTGTCTGCAGCCTGATCGGTTTTATCAGCCTGGTCGGCCAGGTCTATCCATTCTTCGGCTACCTGGGCTTTGTGGTCATGCTGGCGGTGCTGTTCGGCTGGTTGCGACTGGGCAGGATCAAGCGCGCGGTGGTGGCGTAACGCTGAGTGCTTGGCGAGGGCATGTTCTGCCCTCGCCAAGGCTTGCGGTCAGATCTTGAAGCTGTCGACCAGTTGCTTGAGGCGACCGGCCTGTTGCGCCAAGGCATCGCAATGACGCAGGGTGTCATTGAGGTTGGCCACACCTTGCTGGTTGAGGACGTTGATCTGGGTGATGTCCAGATTGAGGCTCTCGACCACGGCGGTCTGTTCTTCGGTGGCGGCGGCCACCGACTGGTTCATGCCGTCGATCTCACCGATCCGCTGGGTAACGCTGCTCAGGCGCTCGCCAGCCTGGTTGGCGACCTGCACACTTTCCTCACTCGACACCTGGCTGGCGTTCATGTTGTGCACCGCCTCGCGTGAGCCGACCTGCAGGGTGGTGATCATTTTGTGGATCTCTTCAGCCGACTCCTGGGTGCGATGCGCCAGGTTGCGAACCTCGTCGGCGACCACTGCAAAGCCACGACCGGCTTCACCGGCACGGGCGGCTTCGATGGCGGCGTTCAGGGCCAGCAGGTTGGTCTGCTGAGAGATGCCTTTGATCACGTCGAGGATCTGCCCGATGTCATCGGTGCTGGCGTTGAGGGTTTCGATCTGCTCGCAGGACTCACTGATTTTCTGCGACAGCGAGGTCATTGCCGAGATGGTTTCTTCCACCACCTGGCGGCCGTCATGGGCCTGCTCGCTGGCGCCACTGGCGTGCTGCGAGGCATCGGCGGCGTTGCGGGCGATTTCCTGGGTAGCGGCCCCCAGCTCGTTGATCGCGGCAGCTACGCTGTTGGTGCGCATGCTTTGCTCTTCGGAGCCGATGATCGAAGCGTTGGACGCGCTCATCACCCGTTCAGACAGGTCATGCACCTGGCGGGTGGCCGAGGACACTTCAGCGATCGAGGCGTGAATACGCTCGACGAATTGGTTGAAGGCAGCGGCCAGTTCACCAAACTCATCCTTGTTTTCCACCACCAGACGGCGGGTCAGGTCGCCTTCGCCCTGGGCGATGTCCTGCATGGCGCGACCCATGGTCGTCAGCGGACGCATCAGCACCGGAATCAGCAGGCCGAGCAAACCGGCAATGGCGGCGACGGCGATAAGCATGGCGATAATCGCCGAGGTGCGGAACTGGCTGAGAGGGGCGTAGGCCTTGTCTTTGTCGATGGACAGGCCGATGTACCACTCAGCCGAGGGCAAGCCACTGACCGGCGCGAACGAGATGATCCGCTCCTGACCTGCCAAGGTCACGTCATGAATCCCCGGGGCGACCTGCAGGCTGCTGCCTGGGTAGATGTCCTTGAGGTTCTTCATGACCTGATCTTTGTTCGGGCTGACGATCACCTGGCCATTGCGATCCACCAGGAAGGCATGGCCGATACCGCCGAAGTCCACGGCATTGATGATGTCGACCAGGGTGGCGAGGCTGAGGTCGCCACCGACTACACCCAGCAGTTCACCGTTGGCCTTGCTCTTGACCGGCATGGCAATGGTCACCACCAGGCCCCCGACAGCGGCCATGTACGGCGGCGTCAGCATGGTCTGGTTGGCGCTGACAGCGGCGCTGTACCACGGGCGCTGGCGCGGGTCGTAGCCGTCCGGCATTTTTGCATCCGGGCGCTGGGTGAACACACCGTTGGCCTGGCCGACGTAGGTGAACTGGAAGTTGTTGGTGAACGAAGGCTGATCGACCAGGCCAGGGAAGTCGGCATTGGCGCCTTGGTGGGCGACGTTCTGCGCAAGGTTTTCCAGAACCAGAATGCGACCGCTCATCCAGTTCTGCACGCTGCTGGCCGTTTGTGCCCCGGCTTGCTTGACCGACGATTCGATGTTCTGGCGAATGGTGTTGCGTTGCAGGTAATCGTTGTAGAGGGTGAACAAAGCAAATGCCAGAACCACGACGCCGCAGGCGCACAGCAGGATCTTGTGGCGAAATTTCAGGTTCATGTTCCGAGACCTTTGTGCCAGTAAGGAGGAGTGCCGAGCGGTGCTTTTGGCCAATGCTCGTACCTATCCAGACGGCTATCGGCCGTGGTCGCGAAATATTGATAGGCAAATTGCCGCAGGGCTTGTCAGGTTCCTAGAGCAACCCCACCAGCTCTTGCGCCGCCTTGTGCAGCGCCTGATTGTGACGCCAGAAGGCATGCACCGGTAGCTGCAGCTCGTTGTGGGTGTTCTTGAAGTCCAGACGCAGCAACCGACCGGCGGCCAGCAGTGGCGCGACCCGCGATAATGGGAAATCACCCCAGCCCAAGCCAGCTTCGACCATGTCCAGGGCCATGCTCAGACTGTCGGTACGCCAGTGCGCCTTGCCAATCAGGGCACGGGTATCGGTGATTGGCAGGTCACGACTGGCCACCAGGATCTGGCGGACATTGGCCAGGTCTTCGAGGTAGGCAATCTGCCGGGGCTGGCGCTGCAGGGCAGGATGGTGGGGGGAAATCGTCGCCACCAGCGATTCCGTACCGATGTTCTGAAAGCGTTGCTGTGGGTCGACCGCCAATCCGGCGAAGGCCAGGCACAGGCTGACGCGGCCGCTGTGCAATAACTGCAGGGCTTCTTCCTGCGGCGCGTTGAGCACCTCGACTTCCAGCAGCGGGTAGCGCTCGCTGATGATCGTGATCGCGGCCAAGAGCGGGCGGTGGTCGATGTCCGGCACCACGCTGATGGCCAAGGTGCTTTCCAATCCCTGCGACAATTCCAGCGCATGCACCTGCAATTGCCCCAGTTGCGCGGCGATCATCCGCGCATGCGGCGCCAGCGCCTGGGCCTGGGCAGTGGGCCGGGTCTCCCGGTGCGAGCGCTCGAACAGCGCGTAGCCAAGCTCCGCCTCAAGGTTGCCGACTGCCATGCTCACGGCCGAAGGCACCCGGCCCAAGGCGCGGGCGGCGGCTGAGAACGAACCCTGGTCGAGCACGGCAAGGAACAGTTCGATGTTGTCGCTGGAAAAGTTCAAATGGCTAATCTCCTGTCAGTAAATCTGATAGCTGCTGACTTTTTCTGTCAAGAAAATTGACGCAATCTTTGCCGTCTCTGCGGCTCCTGCGTGGGCGGCGTTTTTGCTAGTGAATTCGAGGAAGTACGGTGCAAGGTGTTAAACGCAAACTGGTCTACGTGACCGCCTATGAACTGATTGGCCTGTGCATGTCGACACTGGGCCTGGCCTATTTGTCGGACACAGCGCCGAGCAATACCGGCCCCTTGGCGGTGATGATCACCACCATCGCCATGGCCTGGAACTTCATTTACAACACCCTGTTCGAGTACTGGGAAAGCCGTCAGGCCAAACGTGGGCGCAGTATTGCCCGGCGAGTGGCCCATGCTGTTGGTTTTCAGCTGACCCTGGTGGTCTTCTTGATTCCGCTGATAGCCTGGTGGCTGGAAATGAGCCTGGTCGAAGCTTTCCTGGTGGACTTGGCCTTCATCATCCTGATTCCTTGCTACACCTTCATCTACAACGGGTTGTTCGACCGGCTTTTCGGCTTGCCGACGTCGGCCCAGGCTGTTGACGACAGCCGCGTTGCAGCCTGAAACAGCCGCTTTACTGCGCCGGCAGGACGATACGCAGCGAGCCGCTTTGCGGTTGTTCCTGCACCTGGCGGGTGCCGATCAGGCCTTCCTCGATCTCGCCGGACAGGTAATACACCCCGGCCATGGCGCCGGTCTTGCGGTTGTCCATCAGCTCACGCCATTCCTCGTTGAGCGCCACATTGAGGATCACCCGCAACTGCTCGATCATCGCCGGTTGCTCCTGGTTGTGGGTGACGACGCCGTAGCCGGTGGCGACCACTGAAATCAGGGTGCCAGCGACGCGGCCGACGGCGGTGGCCACCGCACTGGCAATGCCCCGTGGCGCCAGCGTCGCACCGAGCTTTTCACTGGCGTCTTGCGCCACCGATGACAGACCGATGTCCGAGCGCTGAGTGCCAGCACGCACGGCGCTGTGCATGCGGCCGATCAGCGCGGCATAGGCCGGTTGTTCGGCCAGCGGTTTGCTATAGAGCAATTGGTAAAGCGAGGCATTGCGTGCCGCCGGTGGCCCGAGATTGATCGCCTTGATCCGCGTCAGGCGCAGATTGAACTGCTCCGGTGGCGCCCGGTAGCGTTGGATAATCTGTTGCAGTTGCTGGCCGAGCAACTGGATATACAGCTCCATGGCGCGGTCGCGAATGCTTTCCGGGTCAATCTCCTTGGCGACCTGATCGAGTACCTGGCGGTGGTACTGCTCCTGCAGGTAAAGCGCCAGACGCTTTTCTGGCGGCTCCTTGCCTTCGCCGCTGTTCATTTTGTACCAGGCCACTTTCATCGTCAGCCATTGCTGGGTCCAGTAGCCGGTGAACCAGGGAATGAAGTCGCTTTCGGTGTATTGTTGCACGCGGTCCTTCCACACGCGCATGGAGCGCCGGGCGTAGTCATTGACCGAGCCGGTGCTGGCGAGAGAAGCGTCAATGATCTCCCGGTCAATCTGTTCCCAGGTGGCAGGGCTCAGTTGCACCGGGGGCGGTTCGGCGGGCTTTTGACGTGAGGCGCAACCACCCAATACGAGCAGCAGCAAGAGCAGGAGAATCAGAGGGCAACGGCGGCTCACAAGCGCTACCCCCTTGAGGCGGGATGCTTGGTGGGTTTGATACCTCGGTGGTTTCAGTATAGGTGGGAGAGGGGGCGGAGACAGTGGAGGCTGAGTCGAGTCGTCGCCCCGTCGCTCCAGACATCTTGCGCGCCCCTTGAGCGAGCGGGCTTGGCCGCCTCTGCCTCAGTCCTGCAGATCCAACTTGGCCTCGATATGGTCCAGGTGCTCGTGCATCAACGCCAGTGCGCACGCGCCGTCACCTTGCTCCAGCGCATCGATGATCGCCGCGTGTTCTTGCCAGGCGCAATGGCTGCAGGGGCGGGCTTCGTACTGGGCGATGATCAAAGAGGTTTGCGGCACCAGGCCATTGAGAAAGCGCGTCAGCGGCGCGTTGTTGGCGATTTCCGCCAGTTTCAGGTGAAACTCACCGCCCAGACGAATGGCCGTGCAGCGTTGACCCTGCTCGTGGTGCTGGCGTTCGCGGGCGACCAATTCGCGCAGCTGGCGAATTTTCGCTGGACGTGAGCGCTGTGCCGCCAGGCTGATCAGGGTGGTTTCGGCCAGGCGCCGGGCGCTGAGGATTTGCCGCGCCTGGTGTGGATCGGGAGCGGCCAGGCGCGCGGTGTGACTCGGGCGCTGGACGATCACGTGCTGGTCGCACAGACGACCAAGGACCCGGCGAATCACTGTACGACTGACGCCAAACGCCTCGCCGAGCGCCTGCTCAGGCAGGGCGCTGCCCGGCGTCAGGCGTTGTTCGAGAATGGCGTCGAACAGGCGCGGGTAGATCTGCTCGGCCGACAGGCGTACTTCGCCGTGGGCCAGCAACGCAGGCAGGGCGGTCACAGGGGCTTGGGCGCTGGCGTTCATCAATGCTCTCCTGGGGTCAGTTGGCCGGATGCTCTTCCGGGATGTTCAGTTCGATACCCATGCGCCGGCCTTCCTGAAGGATGTGGTGGCGCATCTGCGCACTGGCCTGGGCGCTGTTCTTGTTGCGGATGGCGCGAACCACCGCTTCGTTTTCTTCCAGTCGCGCCGCCAGGTGCTCGGGGGAGTTGCGCAATACCGCCGCGCTTTGTTTGAGGGCGTTGCTGGTTTGCTGCACCACACTCTGGAAAATCGGGTTGGCGGTGAGGGTGAACAGCTCTTCGTGGAAGGCGATGTAGGCGTTGACCCCGGCTTCGCTGTCCTCGGCTTCAAGGGCTTCGCGCATGTCCATCAGGGTCAGGCGCAGTTGGCCGATTTCCTTGCTGCTGATCGATTGCGCCACCAGGCCGACGATAAACGGCTCCAGGGTGTAGCGCAGTTGCAGGACGTCTTCCAGGCTGGCCCCGGCCACCCCGGTCTGCGGCTGGGCGCTTTCAGCCAGGTCGGCTTCGAGCACCAGCACACCTTTGCCCGGCATCGAACGCACCAGGCCGAGGGTTTCCAGGACGGTCACCGCTTCACGCAGGCTAGGGCGGCTGATGCCCAGTTGCTCAGCCAGTTCGCGCTGGCCCGGGAGCATGTCGCCGGAACGCCACTGGCCGCGGGCCAGGGCCTGGCGGAGTTTTTCCACCACTGAGTTCACTACGGTCGATGAAGTAATCACTGTTCACTCCATGAGAACACTTGCATGGTTTGCTCCTGTGGCCGGCAGGGTGAGTGCCGGCCGCATTATTCAGAACTCTTGTTGATGGGCATTGGGCATTTTGCGCTGGGCAAAGCCAAAGCCCTGTTTACCGGCCAGCACATTGTTGGCCCGCTCCATGTCGATATCACCTTCCCAGCGGCCGATGGCGACAGTGGCCACGCAGTTGCCGATCAGGTTGGTCAAGGCTCGGCCGATGCCCATGAACCAGTCCACCGCCAGTACCAGTACCAGGCCCACCACCGGAATCGCCGGAATCGCGGTCAGGGTAGCGGCCAGAATCACCAGGGCCGACCCCGGAATGCCATGGGCGCCTTTGGAGGTGATCAGCGACACCAGCAGGATCGTCAGCAAGTCGGTCATTGCCAGTGGGGTGCCGGTGGCATTGGCGATGAAGACAATGGCCAGGGTCAGGTAGATCGAGAATCCGTCGAGGTTAAAGGAGTAGCCGGTCGGGATCACCAGGCCGACAGTGGAATTACCGATACCCAGGTGCTCGAGTTTGCGCATGATCTGCGGCAGCACGGCATCGGAAGACGCAGTTCCCAGAACAATGGTCAGCTCTTCGCGCAGGTACTTGATGAACGGCAGGATGCGCAGGCCCGACAGACGCATCACCGTGCCCAGGATCAGTAGCACGAAACCCATGCAGGTCAGGTAGAACAGCGCCACCAGGCCACCCAGGTGCTGCAGCGATTCCAGGCCATATTTGCTGGTGGTGAAGGCGATGGCACCGAACACGCCCAGCGGCGCCAGGCGCACGATCATGCCCATGATGCGAAAGATCACATGGCTCAATTCATTGATCAGCCGGGAAATGCCCGAAGCTGCTTCGCCAACCAGGTTCAGCGCACTGCCGAACAGTACCGAAAACAGCAGGACCTGAAGGATGTTGTTATCAGCGAAGGCACCGACTACCGAGGTCGGAATCAAGTCCATAAGGAACGCGGCCGTGCCGTGGATGTGCTGGCCACGTTCGGCCAGGTTGCCGGCTTCGGCTGTGGACAGTTGATCAAGATGAATATTGGCGCCGCTGCCAATCCCAGAGGTAAAGGCGAACACCAGGCCAATGACCAAAGCGATGGTGGTCAGGATTTCAAAGTAGATCACCGATTTCAGGCCGATTCGCCCGACCTTCTTCAGGTCGCCGGCACCGGAAATTCCGCTGACCACGACACAGAACACGATTAGCCCGATGAGCATCTTGATCAGTTTGATGAAACCGTCGCCGAGGGGTTTTAGCTGCAGAGAGACTTCGGGGAAGCTGAGGCCGCAGGCGACGCCAAGCACCAGGCCGAGCACTACTTGGAGGAAGATCGAACGCGAGCACCATTTGAGCATGGGAGGGATCTCTGATCGGTGTCCTTGCTTCGATGCCGCTGACGGCGAAAGAGCGGGGGACTTAATTATTGTGGTCTTACCGGTATGTCCAGTGCCGGGCCAGTGTAGGCGCGAATTTTCAAGCTTGGCAAGCGCTTTTCGGCTGAAAGGTGAAGAATTGGTTTTACCGGTCTGACCAGTTGTGAGGCCGCGTGAGGATGACGCCAGGCAGGCAAGGCCTGCCGGCTGGTAAAGGAGGGCTAGCGCTTGGACAGGGCCCGATCAACGGCGGCGATCAGATCGCCCAAGGCGTGGGGCGGGGCGTTATGGATAACGCCGAACAGGTAAGCACGCTGTTCGTCTTCGTCGTCTTGATCGGTGAAAAAGGCTTTCAATTGGATGCCCAGAATCTCGGCAAAGTGCAGCAGGGTGTCCACGCTAGGGGTATAGGTGCCGGTTTCGAAGCGGCTGATGGTCTTGGGGTCAAACCCGGACCGTTCGCCAAGCTCAGCCTGAGTAAGCCCGGCGACCTTGCGGTAGCGCTTGATGGCCGAACCCAAACTTGAATGATTCATCGCTTGATTCCCATTTAGAATCAAGAACTTAACGGTAACCGTGGGAATAGCACAACGCCATAATTCATCACATTTGGTTGCAAAATGTGATGTAATTCACCCCATGAATAGGCTGGACAGATCAAGATCCATCAGGTTTTAGCCGGTTGCCCTGGCTCAAACGCGTGAACACAGCCGTTTTCGGAACCGCAGCAAAGGGAGTTTCAACGTGCGTCTCAACATGCCGGTCACCTCAGTCGAACAGACGTTTGCTGAGGATCAACGGCTTATTTCTGCCACCGACACCGCCAGCAACATCACCTACTGCAACGCTGAATTTGCCGCCATGAGTGGCTTCAGCCAGGCAGAGCTGATCGGTAGCCCGCACAACCTGGTACGGCACCCTGACATGCCCGCTGCGGTTTTCCAGCAGATGTGGCAGTACCTCAAGGCCGGCCAAAGTTGGATGGGGATCGTCAAGAACCGCTGCAAAAACGGCAATTTCTATTGGGTCAGCGCCTACGTCACACCGATACTGGAAAATGGTCGCCTGGTCGGCTACGAGTCGGTGCGGGTCAAACCAAGCCGCGAACAGGTGCGCCGTGCCGAAGCACTCTATGCGCGCTTGCGTGAGGGTAAGCCAGCGGTGGCGGCTGGGCGACGTCTGGCGCTGTTGGCGCAGGTTATGGCGGTGCCGCTGTTGGCAGGCGCAGCCGCGGTCGGCGCGCAGTATCTGCTGCCTGGCTGGCCAGGCCAAAGCCTCACCTTGGGACTGTTCGGCTTGGTCGGCGTGTGGGCGCATCAACGCTTGGGGCGGCAGTTGGCGCGGATTGTCCAGTGCTCAGGTAACACCTTCGCCGACCCGATCGTGGCGCTGACCTTCAGTGATGCGTTGGGCCCGGCCGCGCAGTTGCAACTGATCCTGATCAGTGAAGAGGCACGGCTGAAAACCGCACTGACCCGTCTGAGCGATCTGGCAGTGCAAATGAGCGAAGCGGCCAGCGACTCCAGCGGTTTGTCGCGCACCACCGAAACCGCCTTGCTTGAGCAGCGCGCCGAAACCGACATGACCGCCACCGCCATGACCGAGATGGCCGCCTCGATTGCCGAGGTCGCGCGCCACGTGCAGGAAACCGCTGGTGAAGCGCACACCGCCAACCAACTGGCCGGGCAGGGCAGTGAAGTGGCAGGCACCATGCGTGAGGCGATCCAGTTGCTGGCCAGCACCGTCAGCCAGATCAACCAAGCCGTGACCCACCTGGCTGGCCAGACTCAAGACATCTCCCTGGCCGCTGAAGTGATTCGCAGCATTGCCGATCAAACCAACCTGTTGGCCCTCAATGCCGCCATCGAAGCTGCCCGCGCGGGTGAGCAGGGCCGCGGCTTTGCCGTGGTCGCCGATGAGGTGCGGGCCCTGGCCGGTAAGACCCGGCACTCGACCGTCCAGATCCAGGGCATTATCGAGACCCTGCGTGCCGGCGCCGATGAAGCGGTGAGTATTGCCAGCCTGGGCATTGAAGAGGCTGAGCACGGCGTCGCTCGCGTGCTTGAGGCGCAGCAGGCCTTGCAGGGTATTCGAGGGGCGGTGGAGCGGATCAGTGCTATGAGCCAGCAAATGGCGGCGGCTTCTGAAGAGCAGTCGTCGGTTGCCGAGGAGGTCTGCGCGCAGATCACCCGGGTGGCCGGTACGGTGCAGCACACCGCGCACAATGCCAATGCCGCCGCCAGTCGCGGCGCAGAGCTTGAACAAATTTCTTTGGGCCTGCGTGCCCTGGTCGAGCGCTTCAATCGCTGACCCTCGGGTACGAGAGCTTTCATGGACGATAATTACCGCACGGCCGTTGATGCGGCCGCGATTTTTTCCGAAACCGACCTCAGTGGCCGGATTACTTACGTTAACGAGCAGTTCTGCAGCATCTCCGGTTACCGGCGTGACGAATTGCTCGGGGCTAATCACCGCATTCTCAATTCCGGTCTACACGATCCGGCCTTTTTTGACGGCATGTGGCGTGCCTTGGTGGCCGGCAAAGTGTGGAAGGGCGAGATCTGCAACCGCACCAAGGACGGCTCGTTGTATTGGGTCGACAGCACCATGGTACCGCTGATCGATCCGGCCAGTGGCCGGGTGCGCAAGTATGTCTCGATTCGCTTCGACGTGACCGAGAAACGCCAGCTCCTGCATACCCTGCAGTGGCGGGTGGGGCATGATGTGCTGACTGGGTTGCCCAACCGTGCCTACCTTTCCGATCTGCTTAATCAGGCGTTGGAATTTTCCCGCCGCGAAGACATCGCGCTGGCGGTGTGCATGCTCGACCTCGACGGTTTCAAGGCGGTCAATGACGGCTACGGCCATGCCAGCGGTGACTTGTTGCTGGTGGAAGTGGCCAATCGTTTGAAGGGGATTTTGCGCGGCGGCGATGCCGTGGCACGACTTTCCGGCGATGAGTTCGTGCTGATCTTGCGTCATGTGCAGCAACCCAAGGAGCTGCAGGCAGCGCTGCAGCGTGTGCTCAAAGCGATCGCCGCGCCGTATTCGATTCGTGATCGTGAGGTCAGTGTCAGCGCCAGTATCGGCGTAACCCTGTTCCCCCTCGACAACGAAGATGCTGACACTCTTGTGCGTCATGCCGATCAGGCGCTTTACGTGGCCAAGCAGAGTGGCCGCAACCGCTACCATCTGTTCGACGTGTCGCTGGACCGTGAGGTCAAGGCGACCCACCAGACCGTGGCCCGCGTGCGTCAGGCCCTGATCAAGGGCGAGCTGTGCCTGCACTACCAGCCCAAGGTCAACATGCGCAGTGGTCAGGTGCTCGGTTTCGAGGCCCTGTTGCGTTGGCAGCACCCGCTCAAGGGCTTGGTGGCGCCGGCCGATTTCCTGCCACTGGTGGAAAAGACCGACCTGATTGTCGACATCGGCGAGTGGGTGATCGCCCAGGCCATGGCGCAGATGCAGCGCTGGCAGCAGACCGGCCATGTTTGGCCGGTGAGCGTCAACATCGCCGCCCGCCACGTTCAGCGCAGCGACTTTGTCGAACGTCTCAAGCGTTTGTTGGCGCGCCATCCGGCGGTGGCACCGCAGATGCTCGATCTGGAGATTGTCGAGTCAGTGGCGATCGAAAATATCCAGCGCGTCAGCCAATGCCTGGAAGACTGCCAGCAATTGGGCGTGCTGTTTTCACTGGATGATTTTGGCACTGGCTACTCGTCGCTGAGCTACCTCAAGCGCTTGCCGACCCGCACCATCAAGATCGACAAGTCGTTCGTGCGTGACATCCTCCATGACCATGACGACCTGGCCCTGACCCGCGCGGTGATCGGCCTGGCCCGGGCATTTGGCCGCCAGGTAATCGCCGAGGGCCTGGAGAGCGTTGAACACGGTCAGTTGCTGATGGGCCTGGGCTGTGATGTTGCCCAGGGCTATGGCATCGCCCGCCCGATGCCGGCCGAGGACGTCGCCGATTGGGTCGCCAATTACGCGCAGCCGCCGCAATGGCAGGCCCTGGCAGGGCATTGAAGGCGTTCTTTACGCATTCTTTATGGCTTAGTCAGGCTCCGCGTCTCGCACCTTTACAGGGGCTCTCGGGACAATAACCGTCAGCGGCGAAGTGCCGTAAGGACGGAGAGTTTCGATGAGCATTCTGGACGGCGTGTCACTGCTGTTGGCAGTGGCGTTGATGATCTACCTGATGGTCGCGCTGCTGCGCGCTGACCGGGGTTAGGAGCGACCATGCACAGTTACGATTATGCGTTGCTGCTGGCGTTCTTTGCGCTGGTGCTGGTCCCGGCACCTTGGCTCGGGCGTTTTTACTACAAGGTGATGGAGGGCCAGCGCACCTGGCTGTTGCCGGTTCTGCGGCCGGTGGAACAGGGTTGCTACCGCCTGGCCGGGGTGCGCACCGACACGGAACACAACTGGAAACAGTACACCCTGGCCTTGCTCGCCTTCAACCTGACGGGTTTCGTCTTGGTCTTTGCGGTGCTGTTGTTGCAGGGTTATCTGCCGCTCAACCCACAGCACTTGCCGGGCCAGGAGTGGTCGCTGGCGTTCAACACGGCGGTGAGTTTCGTCACCAACACCAACTGGCAGGGCTATAGCGGTGAAGCCTCGGTCAGCTACCTCAGTCAGATGATCGGCCTGACCGTGCAGAACTTTGTCAGTGCCGCCACCGGCCTGGCCGTGCTGGTTGCCCTGTGTCGCGGCATTGCCCGGCGCTCGGCGCAGACCTTGGGAAATTTCTGGGTCGACATGACCCGCGCCACCCTCTATGGCTTGCTGCCGCTGTGCCTGTTGCTGGCCTTGTTTCTGGTCTGGCAGGGCGTGCCGCAGACCTTCGGCCACTATGTCCAGGCCCTGACCCTGCAAGGTGCTGATCAGACGATCCCGCTGGGCCCGGCGGCCAGTCAGATCGCGATCAAGCAACTGGGTACCAACGGTGGCGGATTTTTCGGCGTTAACTCGGCGCACCCGTTCGAAAACCCGACGGCCTGGAGCAACCTGTTTGAAATGGCTTCGATCATTCTGATCCCGGCGGCGCTGGTGTTCACCTTCGGTCACTACGTCAAAGACCTGCGCCAGAGCCGGGCGATCATCGCCTGCATGCTGACGTTGTTCCTGATTGGCGGCGGCACGGCGCTGTGGTCCGAGTACCAGGCCAACCCGAGCCTGAGCAACCCACACGTGGAGCAGACGGCACCGCTCGAAGGTAAAGAAAACCGCTTCGGCACCACTGCCAGTGTGCTGTGGACCGTGACCACCACCGCAGCTTCCAACGGCTCGGTGAACAACATGCACGACAGCCTCAATCCCATCAGCGGCATGGTCGCACTGGTCAACATGATGGTTGGCGAGGTGATCTTCGGCGGCGTCGGTGCCGGGCTCTACGGCATGTTGCTCAACGTCTTGATCGCAGTGTTCCTGGCCGGCTTGATGATTGGGCGCACGCCAGAATACCTCGGCAAGAAACTCCAGGCCCGCGAGGTGCAACTGCTGGTCGCGACCCTGCTGGTGATGCCGGTCGGCGTGCTGGTGCTCGGTGCGCTGGCGGCGAGCCTGCCTGGCCCGGCGGCGGCAGTCACCAACCCCGGCGCCCATGGCTTCAGCCAGCTGCTCTACGCCTATACCTCGGCCAGTGCCAACAACGGTTCGGCCTTTGCCGGCTTCGGGGCCAACACGCCCTTTCACAACGTGATGCTGGGGCTGGGCATGCTGATCGGTCGCTTCGGCTACATCCTGCCCGTACTGGCCTTGGCCGGCAGCCTGGCGATGAAGAAAGCTGCACCTGTGAGCGAAAACAGTTTCCCCACCCATGGTCCGTTGTTCGCCACCTTACTGGTTGTCACCATCCTGTTGATCGGTGGCCTGACCTTCTTGCCGGCCCTGGCCTTGGGCCCGATCACTGAACACCTGAGCCTGGGTTTCTGAGGAGCGAATCATGAATATGCCGATTCCTGAAGTGAAAGCGGCCCAGGCCCCAGCGGCACGGACCCGTTTCGCTGCGTTGTGGCGCCCGGCCCTGGTGCAGGCGTTCGTCAAACTCGATCCGCGCCAGCTCAAACGCTCACCGGTGATGCTGGTGGTCGAGCTGACGGCGATTTTCACCACCTTGCTGTGCCTGCTGCCGGATGCCGAAGTGCCGACCTCGGTGGCGGTGCAGATTGCGCTGTGGCTGTGGTTTACCGTGTTGTTCGCCAACTTCGCCGAAGCCCTGGCCGAAGGCCGCGGCAAAGCCCGTGCTGACAGCCTGAAAGCGGGTAGCCAAGGCTTGAGTGCGCGGCGTCGCACGGCCTCGGGCAGTTTCGAGGAGGTCGCCGCCACCCGCCTGCGCAAAGACGATGTGGTCAAGGTAGTGGCCGGTGAAATGATTCCCGGTGACGGCGAAGTGATTGAAGGTATCGCCGCTGTGAACGAAGCGGCAATCACCGGTGAGTCCGCACCGGTGATTCGTGAATCCGGAGGCGATCGATCCGCAGTTACCGGCAATACCCGGCTGGTTTCTGACTGGTTGCTGATCCGCATCACCAGCAACCCCGGCGAGTCGACCCTGGACCGCATGATCGCCTTGGTCGAAGGCGCCAAGCGTCAGAAGACGCCCAACGAGATCGCTCTGGATATTTTGCTGATTGGCCTGAGCATGATCTTTCTGGTGGTCGTGGTTACCTTGCAGCCGTTCGCCCATTTTGCCGGTGGCAGCCTGCCGCTGGTGTTCCTGGTGGCGCTGCTGGTTACCCTGATCCCGACCACCATCGGTGGGCTGCTGTCCGCCATCGGTATCGCCGGTATGGATCGGTTGGTGCGCCTGAACGTGATTGCCCGTTCCGGACGTGCTGTGGAAGCCGCTGGTGACGTGCATGTATTGATGCTCGACAAGACCGGCACCATCACCTTTGGCAATCGTCGTTGCAGCGCCTTGCATGCAGCACCGGGTGTGAGCAGCAAGGAACTGGGCGAGGGCGCCTTGCTCGCTTCGCTGGCGGACGACACGGCCGAGGGCAAGTCGATTGTCGAATACCTGCGCCAGTCGCACGTCTTCAGCGAACCCGGCAGTGATCAACTCACGCCAGTAGCCTTCAGTGCCGAGACCCGCTTGTCCGGGGTGGATTTTCAGCAGCGCCGCTTTCGCAAAGGCGCGGTCGATTCCGTGCTGGCCTTTGTGGGTATGCAGCGTCTGGACATGCCTGCGGCCCTGGCCCGCGAAGTGGACAAGATCGCCCAGAGTGGCGGCACGCCCTTGCTGGTGTGTGTCGATAAGCGCCTGCTCGGCGCGATTCACCTCAAGGATGTGGTCAAACCAGGGATTCGCGAGCGCTTTGCCGAACTGCGCAAGCTGGGTATCCGCACGGTGATGGTCACCGGTGACAACCCACTGACCGCGGCGGCGATTGCCGCCGAAGCCGGGGTCGATGACGTGCTTGCCGAAGCCACGCCGGAGAAAAAACTGGCGCGTATTCGCCAGGAGCAAAATGACGGGCGCCTGGTTGCCATGTGCGGCGACGGGGCCAACGACGCGCCAGCGCTGGCCCAGGCCGATGTCGGCATGGCCATGAACGATGGCACCCAGGCCGCTCGCGAAGCCGCCAATATGGTCGATCTGGACAGTGACCCGACCAAACTGCTGGATGTGGTTCAGGTCGGCAAGGAGCTGCTGGTGACGCGCGGTGCCTTGACCACCTTCTCGATTGCCAACGACGTGGCCAAGTACTTCGCCATCCTGCCGGCGCTGTTCGCAGCGATCTACCCGCAATTGGGTGTGCTCAACCTCATGCACCTGAGCAGCCCGCAGAGTGCGATTGTCTCGGCCATTGTCTTTAACGCGCTGATCATTGTTGTGCTGATACCCCTGGCTTTGCGTGGGGTGCGGGTACAGGCGGCAAGCGCCGCGCACCTGTTGCGACGCAACTTGCTGATCTATGGGCTGGGCGGGCTGATCGTCCCCTTTGCCGGGATCAAGCTGATCGACATGCTGCTCACTGCTTTGCACCTGGTCTGAGACCAAGGAGATGACCATGACCACTTATCTACGTCCGGCCGTGAGCCTGATTCTGCTGATGACCCTGATCACTGGCGCGGTGTACCCGTTGGTAGTCACCGGGGTGGCCCAGCTGGCTTTTCCCGCGCAGGCCAACGGCAGCCTGCTGCGCGATGAGCAAGGAAAGGTGCGCGGTTCATTGCTGATTGCCCAGGCTTTCAAGGGCGATGCCTGGTTCCATTCGCGACCCTCGGCGGCAGATTATGCCACCGTCGCCAGCGGTGCCAGTAACCTGGCAGCGAGCAACCCGGCGCTGGCCCAGCGCATCAATGACAGCGCCACTCAGCAGTACATCGAGGCGCAAGGCGCAGTACCGCTGGACCTGCTGACCACCTCCGGCAGCGGCCTGGACCCGCATTTGTCTCCTGCCGCGGTGGCTTATCAGCTGGCACGGGTAGCCGCGGCGCGGCACGTCAGCACAGAGGCCTTGCAAGGCCTGGTCGAGCAGTCCACCCTGCAGCCATTGATCGGTCCGCCGGTGGTCAATGTACTGACGTTGAACGCAGCCCTCGAACGGCTCGCCCCGGTTTCGAAATAAGGAACAGCAGTGAGCGATAGCAATTCCGAACGCGCTGATGCGTTGTTGGCCGGGCTGCCGCGCGAAGGGCGCGGCAGGCTCAAAGTGTTCCTCGGTGCAGCGCCAGGCGTGGGCAAGACCTACGCCATGCTCCAGGCCGCTCATGCCCAGCTGCGCCAAGGTGTGCAGGTGCTGGCGGCGGTGGTGGAGACCCATGGCCGGGCCGAAACTGAAGCCTTGCTTGCCGGTCTGACGCAACAACCTCCGGTGCGCTCCGAGTACCGTGGCGTGCAGTTGGAGGAAATGGACCTCGATGGCCTGCTCAAGGCCGCACCGCAATTGGCGCTGGTCGACGAGTTGGCCCACAGCAACGCCCCCGGCAGTCGCCACACCAAGCGCTGGCAGGATGTGCAGGAGCTGTTGGCCGCCGGTATCGACGTCTACACCACAGTCAACGTCCAGCACCTGGAAAGCCTCAATGATCAGGTGCGCGGTATTACCGGCGTGCAGGTGCGCGAAACCCTTCCGGACTGGGTGCTGCAGGAAGCCTTCGAGCTGGTGCTGATTGACCTGCCACCGCGTGAGCTGCTCGAGCGCCTGCGCGAAGGCAAGGTGTATGTGCCCGAGCAGGCGCGCGCAGCAATCGATGCCTTTTTCAGCCAGACCAACCTCACAGCACTGCGTGAGCTGGCGATGCAGACGGCGGCGGCCCAGGTCGATGCTGACCTGGCGCATGGTTATCGTCAGCTTGGGCAGGACGCACCGTCCTTGCGTGGCCGTTTGCTGGTCGGTGTCGATGGCGATGCTCAGGCCGAACGTTTGGTGCGTCATGCCAGCCGGGTAGCCCAGCGTCGGCACCTGCCGTGGAGCCTGGTGCATGTCGACAACGGCAGGCTGCGCGATGAAACCGCCCGCCAGCGTTTGCAGGCGGCCCAGCAATTGGCTGAACGCCTGGGTGGCGAAGTGGTTTTATTGCGTGCAGGGGAAGTGGCCAAGACCCTGATCCAGCATGCTCTGGAACGGCGCGCTAACCTGGTGTTGGTTGGCCAGTCGCGCAATCGTCTGCGCCGACGGTTGTTCGGTGCCGGGGTGGCCACGCGCCTGTTGCGTGAGGCCCATGGCCTGGAAATCAATGTGCTTGACCGTGACGACCGGCCTGAACCCCCGAGTGCGGCGGCGAAAAAGGTCTGGGTCTGGCGTCACTACCTGCTGGCGCTGGTCGCCACCTTGCTGGCTACCGGGATTGCCTGGGGGGTTTCTGCGGTCCTGGCGCTGCCGAATATCTCGTTGGTGTTTCTTGCCGCCGTGTTGCTGGTGGCGGTACGTAGTAGTCTGGGGCCTGCGCTGGCCTGCGCGGTGATGTCGTTCCTGACCTATGATTTTCTGTTTATCCCGCCGAACTTCTCCTTCAGCATCCAGCGAGAAGAAGATGTACTGACCTCGCTGTTCTTTCTGCTGATGGCGGCGCTTACCGGCAACCTGGCTGCACGTCAGCGCCGCCAGTTGCAGGCGTTGCGCGAAACCCAGGAACAGACCAACCAGTTGCTCGATCTGTCGCGCAAGCTGACCGCCGCCACCGACCGCCAGGCGGTGTTCAATGCCGCTGGGCAACACCTTGATGGCTGGAATGATGTGCAGGTGTGCTTGCTGGAACGTGACGTCGAAGCGCGTCTGCAGGTTGTCAGTGGTGGCAATGTGCAGTTTAGCGACAACGAACGCGCGGCCGCCGATTGGGCCTGGCAGCACGATCAGGCGGCGGGTTTAGGCAGCGATACCTTGCCCAATGGACGTTGGTGGTGGTGGCCGTTGTCGGTGGAAGAGCAGCCCTTGGCGTTGCTTGGTGTGCGTCCACGCCAGGGCCAGAGTCTCACACCGCAGCATCGGCGTCTGCTTAAAGCCTTGAGCCAGCCCTTGGCCCAGGCGTTGGCCCGGGCGCGTTTGGCTGAACAGTTGGAAGCGGCGCGTTTACACGGCGAAACCGAGCAGTTGCGCAGCGCCTTGCTGGCTTCGGTATCCCACGACCTGCGCACGCCGTTGACCGCCATGCGCGGCAGCATCGACAGCCTGTTGGCCCTGGGTGAGGCCATTCCGCCAGCAGACCGCCAGGAGTTGCTCGAAGGCACGCGCAATGAAGCCGAGCGGCTGGACCGTTACATTCAGAATCTGCTGGACATGACCCGCCTCGGCCATGGCGGCCTGAAGCTGGCCCGTGACTGGGTGGCGCCCACCGACATCGTCGGCAGTGCGCTCAACCGCCTGCGCGTGGTCTTAGCGCCATTGCAGGTGAGCACCGAGGTGCCGGACGGTTTGCCGCTGCTGTTTGTGCATGCTGCCTTGATCGAGCAGGCGCTGGTCAATGTACTGGAGAACGCCGCGCGCTTTTCCCCAGCCAATGGGCGCCTGCAACTGCACGTAGTAGTTGCGGACGAACAATTGCGTTTCGCGGTTAGCGACGAAGGCCCGGGTATTCCTCCGGCTGATCGCGAGAAGATTTTTGACATGTTCTACACCGCCGCCCGTGGCGACCGGGGCGGGCAGGGCACAGGTCTTGGGCTGGCGATCTGTCAGGGCATGATCGGCGCCCACGGTGGGCATATCCTGGTCGGTGAGGGTATCGATGGTCACGGCACGTGCATCACATTATGCTTGCCACTGCCGACTCAACCTGAGCCTGAAAGCGAAGCAGCATGAGCCAGATCGCCACCCTGCTGGTCATCGATGACGAACCACAGATCCGCAAGTTTCTGCGCATCAGCCTCAGCTCCCAGGGGTACAAGGTGCTGGAGGCGGCTACCGGCGCCGAAGGCTTGACCCAGGCCGCATTGGCCCGGCCTGATCTGGTGGTGCTGGACCTGGGCCTGCCGGACATGGACGGCCAGCAGGTACTGCGCGAGTTGCGCGAATGGAGCCCGGTGCCGGTCTTGGTGTTGTCGGTGCGGGCCAGCGAAATCCAGAAGGTCGAAGCGCTGGACAACGGTGCCAACGACTATGTGACCAAGCCGTTCGGCATTCAGGAGTTTCTCGCCCGGGTGCGGGCGCTGCTGCGCCAGGCGCCACAGGCGACGGCTGCCGATGTGGCACCGAGTTTCGGCCCGTTGACGGTTGACCTGGCCTTTCGCAAGGTGACCCTTGACGGTGTCGAGATTGCGTTGACTCGCAAGGAGTATGCGCTACTGGCACAGTTGGCCACGCATCCAGGGCGGGTGATCACTCAGCAGCAACTGCTCAAAGACATCTGGGGGCCTACCCATGTCGATGACAGCCATTACCTGCGCATTGTTGTCGCCCACGTGCGGCAGAAACTGGGGGATGACCCGACAGCGCCGCGCTTCATCATCACCGAGCCCGGAGTAGGCTATCGCCTGGTGGGGCCGGAACAGAGCTAAGCTGTGCTGGCTGTTTTTCTGTAGGAGCCAGCCTTGCTGGCGATGGCATCGGCGCGGTGTCAGTTGCTACGCGGTAATGCATCGCTGGCAAGGCCCGCTCCCACAACAGACAACTCAGCGCCGCTCGGCCTCATAGTTATCCAGCGTATCGCGAGCAATTTCCCTGCCCAACGCAATCAGCTCCGGTGCTTTGTAGAACTCGAAAAAGCGACACACTCGTTTGGGTACGTTGATCAGCACATCCGGCGGATAGCCGGCAATCTTGTACTGCGCCAGCGAGGTCTGCATCACTTCAAAGCTCTGGTTGATCAGGTCCAGCAGTGACGCCGGCCCAACGTTATCGATGATGAACGACCCCGCCGCTGATTTCGGTGCGCCGGAGCTCTCCGGGGCGGCTGCTGGCTGCTGGGCCTCGGGGTCGGCCGCATCACTGAGCCAAGGGTTGGGAATCTGCGCGGCTTGCGGCGTGAGTTCCGCTTCGATGCGCATCAGTTGTTCGGCTTGCTTGCGCCGGAACGGCAGGTGCGATCCCAGCGAGCTGATCAGGTTGTCAAAGCGCAGCTTGAAGGCTGCCGGGCGTTCGATCACTGGCAACTGGTACTGCTTCTGGTTGGTCGAGTTGAGGTTCACGGCAATGATCAAGTCGCAATGGCTGGAGACCACCGGGATGATCGGCAAGGGGTTGAGAATGCCGCCGTCAACCAGCATGCGGTTGCCTTGCACCACCGGCGTGAACAAGCTGGGGATCGCCGCCGAGGCGCGCATGGCCTGATGCAGGCAACCTTCCTGGAACCAGATTTCCTGCTGGTTGGTAAGGTCGGCGGCCACTGCCGTGTAGGGGATGCGCAGTTCTTCGATATTCATTTCGCCCACGATCTTGCGAATCTGCCCGAAGACCTTTTCACCGCGAATGGCCCCCAGACGGAAGCTCACATCCACCAGGCGCAACACGTCCAGGTAGTCCAGGCTCTCGATCCAGTTGCGATACTCCTCAAGTTTTCCGGCCGCATAAATGCCGCCAATCACCGCGCCCATGGAGCAGCCTGCCACGCAGGCGATGTCATAACCGCGGCGTTCCAGTTCTTCGATTACGCCAATGTGCGCATACCCACGGGCCCCGCCCGAGCCCAATACTAATGCCACGCGTTTACTCATGATGGCTCCAGGTTGTTCTCCATCGAGGTCTAACAATGCGCCCATTCGTGTCTGTGCTTCAATCGCCATGCGCGCTGCGCTACGCTTTGCAGGGCACTTTTCTTCTTTGTAGCCGTCGAACACGCCACTCTGAACATTTCTTTTGAGGAATCACCGATGAAAGCCTGGATTTCCCTGCCGCTGATTGCGTTGCTCTTGGCGGGTTGTGCTGGCAAGACCGCCTACCGCGACAGTTGCGCCAATCAGTTGGACTCGGCCTGGAAGGAACTCGATCTGGCCAAGGCTGAAGGCTTTGCCGGCACGGTGAGTTACTCCAAGGCGCTGTCGTTGTTGACCGGGGCCAAGACACAGCAACAGTTCGAAGCATTCGAAGGGTGCAGCAACAAAGCGGAAAAAGCGCGCTTCTACATTCGTGAATCTCGCGCCGGTCGCTGACACAGGAGAACACCATGTCGGTCATGCTCGACCATGTGATTGCCCAGGTCCTGACACTGCAGGTGCGTTTGCTCGCGTGTCAGGCGCGATTGGCGGCGGATACTGACAGCGAGGCGCTGCACGATCTGCGCACCAGCACCCGGCGTTTGCGCAGCTTGCTGCGCCCCCTGCGTGAATTGCCCGGGGTCGAGCAACTGGAGGGTGCGGCCAAGGCATTGGGCACGTTGACCACGCCGCTGCGTGATCGAGAGGTGCTGGCTGCGCAATTGCTTGAACGTCAGCAATTAGCCGCTGCGCACCAGCGTCTGGCGCAGCGTCGGCAAACCTTCGCCAGTGTCGCCGACAGCGCTGAGCTTGGGCGCCTGCTGGCGATTATCGATGCCTTTCCGATTTTCCTGCGGGCCGCCGAACGGGAAGGGCTGATCCGCCGCCTGCACAAGCGCATCGACAAGCGTTTGGAGAAACAGTGGAAGAAGCTGCGCCAAGCGCTGGTTGATCCCGCGCATGACCGCCATCGCCTGCGCCTGTTGATCAAACGCGTGCGCTATGGCGCTGAGGCTTACCCACAACTGGAACATGCCGGGCGTCGTTTGCAGCGTGCACTCAAGCGCGCCCAGGGCGACCTGGGTGACTGGCATGATCGGGTGCAGTGGTTGCTGCAGGCCGAGCAGCAGCCCGACCTGGTGCCATGTGTCGAACAGTGGCAGGCGCAACTGCACGTCGCCGAACAGCGTGCCGATGCCACCCTTGAGCGCTTGCAAGCGCTATTGGCGCAGCGATAAGCCGCTGATATGTCCGAAATGCGGGCTGTCGCAGGCGCTGCTGCTGGTTAAGATCAGACTTTTCCCATGGATGAGATCGGCATGAATTTCTCGCAATTGCTCAAGGCAGTCCGCTTGCATCCCCAGGCGGTCACCATTGATGCCAGTTGGGCCCAAGGGCGCGCTTGTTTCGGTGGCTTGATGGCAGCTTTGCTGTACGAAGCGATGCGCGCCAAGACTTCGCCCGGTCGTCCGGTGCGTTCTCTGGCAATCACCTTTGTCGGCCCGGCCGAGCCTGAGGTGCCGATCAGCTTTGAAGTGGAGCTGCTGCGCGAAGGCAAGGCGGTCAGTTCGCTGTTGGGCCGCGCCGTGCAAAATGGCCAGGTGGTGACCCTGATCCAGGGCAGCTTTGGTGGCGGACGCGATTCGGTGATCGAAGTTGCGGCGCTGCCTGCGATTGAAATGAAGAGCCTGGAAGCGTCAACTGCCGAGCTGCCCTATATCAAGGGCGTGACCCCTGAATTCATGCGCCACGTGTCGCTGCGCTGGGCGATTGGCGGCATTCCTTTCAGCAACAACCCATCGCGCAACATGGGCGGCTGGGTCAGCCTGCGTGACGATGGCGGCGATGAGACCCTGAGTGAAGCGCACCTGCTGGCACTGGTCGATGCCTGGCCGCCCACCTTGCTGTCGCACCTGAACAGGCCTGCAGCCGGTAGCACCCTGACCTGGACCATCGAGTTCATTCAGCCAGTGCCGAGCCTGACCACCCATGACTGGTTCAAGTACTGTGCGCAGACCGAGCATGCCCGCGATGGTTACGGGCATGCCGCCGCTGCGCTGTGGACTGCCTCGGGTGAGCTGTTGGCGATCAGCCGGCAAACGGTGACTGTTTTCGCCTAGTGGCGATGGCGGTCACGCCAGGCCCGCCACCAGGCGCCGCTGAGGACAAAGCGCGGAAAGGTGATGAATTGCTCGACCAGCAGGCGACCGATGGCATCTTTACGGTTGCTGAACGGCTCCGGTTGTTCGGCCTCCAGGCGATGGCCTTGGCGTTGCAAGCCAAGGCCGGCGATCAGGGCGATGACGCCGACGGCCAATTGCCCCAGATCCAGTGAGAACAACCCTGACAGCACCAGCAGTACGCCGAGGATGAACAGCGGCACGGCAATCAGGTGCAACACCAGGTTGGTCGGGTTGCGGTGATTGTGGTGGTAGCCTCGCCATTGCCAGGCGGGCAGGTTGGGTAAGCGTTTGCTCATGGGCAATTCCTCAAGGTTCTGCTTGAAGAATAGTGTGGCCCCCGCCAGGGGGCCAATGAGCGCCGGCTATCGGCCTTATAGCTTGAGTTGGCCGATGGCCTTGTTCAGTTCACCGGCCAGGGTCGCCAGCTCGCTGCTGGTGGTGGCCGAGTCGACAGTCTGCTGCACGGTCTCTTCAGTGACGTCGCGAATGCTTACCACCGCCCGGTTCATTTCTTCGGCAACCTGACTTTGCTGTTCGGCGGCGACGGCGATCTGGGTGTTGCTTTCACGCATCTGCGCCACTGCACTGGTGATCTCAGCCAAGGCCGCACCGGCCTCCTGGGCCTGCTGCACGCAGTCGTCGGCCTTGAACGAGCTTTCTTGCATGAAATCCACCGCGTCGCGGGTGCCGGCCTGCAACGCTGAAACCATGGTGGTGATCTCATCAGTGGAGGCCTGAACACGCTTGGCCAGATTGCGCACTTCATCGGCGACCACGGCAAAGCCACGACCGAGGTCGCCAGCGCGGGCGGCTTCAATGGCGGCGTTAAGGGCCAGCAGGTTGGTTTGCTCGGCAATGCTGTGGATCACCCCGACCACGCCGTTGATCTTCTGGCTGTCTTCGGCCAGTTGGCGAATCATTTCGGCAGTCTGCTGCACGCCGCTGGACAGCCCGGAAATCGAGGTCTGCACGCGGCTAACCACTTGTTGGCCACTACCGGCCAGGGAGTCGGCACTCTGCGACAAATCGCGGGTGGCACCGGCATGCTGGGCAATGTGATAGACCGTAGCGGTCATCTCATTGATGGCGGTGGCGGCTTGGTCGGTCTCGCTTTGTTGACCAAGCATGCCGTGGCGCACGTCATTCATGCTCGCGGCCAGGCGGGCGGCACCGGAATCAAGCTGCGCGGCGGTGCGCGCGACGGTGTTGACCACGCGGTGGTAGGTGCTCTGCATGGCATTGAAGGCACTGGCCATCTGGCCGACTTCATCGCCGCAGGACAACGGCACCCGGGCTGCGAGGTCGCCGGTCTTTTCCACGTGTAGCATGACGTCTTTGAGGGTGTTGAGCTGGCTGAGCAAAAAGCGAATCAGCAACTGCGAAGCGCAGAGCATGGCCAGCATCAGGATCAGCACACAAACCGCGTAGTTGGTGAAGCGCTCGGTAAACACCTGCAGCAGGCTGGGGGAGGGCGCGAGGATCGCCAGCTGTTGGCCTTCGCGGTTGATCACCTGAGCGCCGGTGAGCGGGTCGCTGCCGGTCAGGGCCAGACCACGCAGTTCGACCCAGCCTTGGGCATTGGCCAGGGCATCCAGATTTTCGTCAGCAAACGAGGGCACTTGCCCTGGGGTGTATTGCAACCACAACGGGCTGTGCGGCAACGCTTGGCCGGCGGGCCAGGCTGCCAGCAATTGCGCTTCAGACTGAGCCTTGGCTTGGGCTTCCTGAGCGCGGGCCTGCTGTTCCAGGTGCACGGCGTAGAGCACCAGAAACAGAGTTGTGACAAAGGCCACCGCATTGACGGCCCAGAACTTGTATTTCAGGGAGATATTGCTAAGCCAGGCACCCATGGAAGGTCTTCTCTGATTGAGCGGAAACATTGTTGGCAAGGTGCCATCATTGTGCCGAGGCGATCAGCGGTGCGCCTTGATATGCGTCAAACAATCACCGGCAGGCCAAAGAAAGCGCGGGCGCACGCGGTGGAGTGGGCTGCCAGTTGCTCAGCCGTTTCGCCCCGATGCAAGGCCACTTCACGCAGCACTTCGGTGAGGTAGGCCGGCTCATTGCGGCCGTTCTTCGGCTTGGGTCGCAGGCTGCGTGGCAGCAAGTAGGGCGCATCGCTTTCCAGCATCAGCCGGCCTTGGGGGATGCTACTGACCAGCGGGTGCAGGTGGGTACCGCGTCGTTCATCGCAGATCCAGCCGGTGATGCCGATGTGCAGGTCCAGGTCCAGATAGCCGAACAGCGCCGCGCGTTCGCCAGTAAAACAGTGCACCACGGCAGCGGGCAGGCGGTCGCGGTAATCCTTTAGGATCGCCAGCAGGCGCTCGCTGGCATCGCGCTCGTGGAGAAACACTGGCATCTGCAACTCGACGGCCAGGGCCAGCTGTTCTTCCAGGGCCTTTTCCTGTTGGGGGCGGGGGGAAAAGTCACGGTTGAAATCCAGGCCGCATTCACCCACCGCGCGCACCCGTGGTTGCTCGAGCAACGCACGCACGTGGCGGCTGCTCTCCGTGCTCCAGCTACTGGCATCGTGAGGGTGAACACCGGCAGTGCTGAACAACCGCTGGCCGCTTTCATCCAACGACAAACACAGTTCAAGTGCCTGCTCGCTGCCCTCAAGGCTGGTACCGGTGACCATCATTTGCACCACACCGGCAGCCTCGGCACGTTCGAGAATCGCCGCGTGTTTGTCGGCAAAACTTGGATTGGTCAGATTGACGCCGATGTCGATGAGTTGCATGGTGCTACCTCAGGCCGGAAGCCGGCCAGCATAGCAAAGCTCGGGGAAAATCGATAAATCCAAGAACTTCAACGCGTTGTCGTGGTCTTTTGCAGTCAATTGTCACGGAACGACTGCAAGCTATGGCGCCAACCCCACACCCGCGAGCCTTCGAACGGATGACGCGAGCGCTGTTTTTGTTGATTGTGCTGAGCTTCGGGCTGCTTCAGGCGGGGCCGGCCAGCGCGCGCTTGCCTGGCCCGCAACAAGCAGCAGCCAAGACCCAGGCCCGTGACCTTGCACAGATTCGCAGCAGCCGTGTGCTCAACGTGTTGGTGAACCAGAGTCGTAACAGTTCCGGCGAGGTCAAAGGCGAGCCGGTCGGTGTTGAGTACCATCGCTTGCGAGCATTCGAGCACTACCTCAATGGCCGCGCCCGCGACGGTCAGGAAATTCGTCTGAAAATTATCCCGCGAGCCAAAGAGCAATTGTTGGCTGCCTTACAGCGCGGTGAAGCCGACCTGGTGGCGCCAGGTGAATTGCTCGATCCAACTTCCACCCGTGGCCTGGTGGCCAGCGATCCGGTGGTCGACAACGTGCCCATGGTGCTGGTCGGGCGCAAGGGTGAACGCAGTTTTCAGCGGGTTGAGCAATTGTCCGGGCGCACCGTGGCGCTAACCAGCGCTAGTGCCGCTGGCGACACCCTGCATGAAATCAACCAGAAGCTGGCCTTGCGTAAGCTGCCACCGATCAAAGTCGAATGGGTTGACCCGACCCTGGCGGTCGAAGATGTCCTGGAGATGGTCCATGCCGGAATCTTTCACCTGACCGTCGTTGAGCAACCCATTGCCGTGCGCTGGGCTCGGGTCATGCCCAAGTTGCGCATCGACCGTAAAGTACAGATCGCTGCGCCTGAGGCCATGCGCTGGTATGTGCGCCGCGATGCGGTCATGTTGCATGCCAGCGTCGACCGTTTTCTTCAGGGCTATCGACCGCCGGAAAATCAGGACGCTGCGTTCGAGCGCATCTACCGACGCCTGTACCGGGTTCACAACCCGCTGGCACGCAAGGATCGCCAGCGCCTGGAAGCCCTACGTCCGGTGTTGCAGCGCCATGCCAGCGAACAGAATATTGACTGGTTGAACCTGGCGGCGGTGGCCTTCAAGGAGTCCTCGCTCAATCCTTCGGCACGCGGTGCCGGTGGCACCCATGGGTTGATGCAGATTACTTCCAGCGCCGCTCAGCGGGTGGGGGTGAGCAATATCAGCAATGTTGACGGTAATGTGCGCGCCAGCGCGCGCTACATGGCGCTGATCCGGCGCAAGTTTTTCTCCAGCAACCAGCTCAACGAACGTGAGCGTATGGCGTTTACCCTCGCGGCCTACAACCTCGGTCCCGAGCGGGTCCAGGCCATGCGCGCCGAAGCCCGGCGCCGGGGCTTGAACGGTAATCAGTGGTTCTTCCAGACCGAGCGTATTGCCATGGAGCAGGTGGGGATGGGGCCGGTCAGTTACGTCAACAGTGTCAACAAGTACTTTCTGGCCTTCGACCGTGAGCGTGACTCGTTGGAGCCGCAGGGGCGCAAAGTGGTGGGGCGCAAATGAACGGTGGGCGCTGACTTGCCTGCAATCGAACGCGAAGTGCTTGCCGTATGAAATTCTATTTTTTCTCAGTAGAAGCGCTTCGCCGCGGGTTGACATTCAGCCCGCAGCTTCTCTAGGATGCTGACTTGCGCCGATTTAAACAGCTACTTGCGGGGCGCAGGAGAACTCCCAGGGGTTCACCGAATACCGCTAAAACGCTGGTTCGGTGACGCCTCCCACCGCAGCCCAGCGGGATCTGCGAGGCGGAGAAATACTCCATGAGTTGCCCACGTACCAGTGTCTGCTTGACCCCTCTGCCAGCCAGCCAGGCCACCCGTGTGCCGCGCATTCTGCTGGGCGGAAGCCACCAACCCACACTCCTGCGCTATCTCGATGGCTGGCCGCGCCGCAAAGGCAGCGCCACTGCCTTCCTGATTCAGTTCGCCGACACCCGTGCCTCGCTTGAGCAATTCGCCAGCGACCGCTTTGATCTGGCAGTGATCCAGTCGCCCAGCGCCGAAGACGCTGCCGAGGTAATTGGCCACCTGACCCGGGTAGCCCGGCAAGGCTTGATCACCCGCGGATAAACGGTTCAGCCCGTTCATTTTCCCTGCGGGGCGAACAGAGTGGGGTACTGCCCACCAGATGGCGGGCAGCAGACAGGTTTCAGGCACCCACTTGCAACGGATCGCTGATACCCAGGAGGTAGAAGCCGATCATGCCGATGGAGCCGGCCAGGATGATGTAGTACAGGGTGGGCAGTAGGGTCTTGCGCAGGGTGATCCCTTCGCGACCGAGCAGGCCAACAGTTGCCGACGCTGCAACCACGTTGTGAATGGCGATCATGTTGCCGGCCGCCGCGCCCACCGATTGCAGTGCCACCATCAAGGCACCAGAGATGCCCAGCAGTTCCGCCGTGTTGAACTGGAATTGCGCCAGCATCAGGTTGGACACGGTGTTGGAGCCAGCAATGAATGCACCCAGTGCACCGACCATTGGGGCGAAGATCGGGTACACGCCGCCGACACTGTCTGCGACCAGACGCGCCATGGCTACCGGCATTGACACCAGATCCGACGCGTTTACCCCTGAGTTGATCAGGATGCGCACCATCGGGATGGTGAAGATCAACACGAAGCCTGCGCCCAACAAGGTTTTACTCGACTCGCTCACAGCGGCCACCAACTCGCTTACGCGCATACGGTGCAAGAAGAAAGTCAGCAACGAAACCACGCATAATAGGCCGCCAGGCAAGTAGAGCAGTTCCAGGCTGGCGGATACGCCCGTCTCACCCAGAATGTCCTTTGAGCCGAAACTCAGTGACAGCATCCAGGCCTTCAACTGTGGAATGTTGCGCGACAGTACCAACAGCACGGCTAACAGCACATAAGGCGCCCAGGCCATCGGTACGGAAATCGCCTTCTTGCCGGCCATATCGTCGAGTTTCATCTCAATCATGCCCATCCACTCAGCTGGCCACTCGTTGGCCGGGGCAAAATCCCAAGTGGTTTTGGGCAGCAGGAAGCCGGTTTTGGCCGCTGGGATGACAATGCTCAGGCCCACCAAGGCACCAATCATCGAGGGAAATTCCGGGCCGAGGAACACGCCCGCTGCAGCGTAAGGAATGACAAAGGCGAGCCCGGTAAAGATCGCAAATGGCGCCATGGCCAGGCCTTCGCGCCAGGATTGGTTCTTGCCGAAGAAGCGGGTCATGATGCAGACCATGATCAGCGGCATGAGAATCCCGCAGAGTGCATGGATGATTGCCACTCTCGAAAAGATCAGGTGGAAAAATACCTCCCAGTTGCTGCCGACGGCGGCCAATTGAGCGCCGATACCGGCCTGATCCAGCCCCCCTGCAACGCCGACTACCATCGGTGCGCCGACGGCACCGAAAGAGACCGGTGTGGACTGCACCAGCATGCCGAGGACAACAGCGGCCATGGCCGGAAAGCCCAACGCAACCATCAACGGAGCGACCACCGCAGCAGGTGTGCCGAAGCCGGAAGCCCCCTCGATGAAGCAGCCGAACAGCCAGGCCACAATCAGCGCCTGCACCCGACGGTCAGGGCTGATATTGGCAAAGCCGCGGCGAATAGCGCTGATACCACCGGAGTGCTTGAGCGTGTTGAGCAAAAGAATGGCACCGAAGACAATCCACAGTATCGCTGCCGTGAGGATGAGACCCTGCAGCGTGGAAGCCAGGACTCGATTGAGCGTCATATCCCAGGCCGCGAGGCCGATCAGTGCCGTCAGCAGGAAGACCACCGGCATGGCGTATTTGGCTGGCCAGCGAAAGCCGATCAGTAACACGCCCGCCAGCACCAGCGGCACGAATGCCAGAATGGATAGCAGTGCTTGACTCATGGTTTGGTTCCTTTTTATTTTTGTGAACCACAGTTTTCCGGGGGTATCCGGTGCCACGCATCGAGAGCACAGAGGCTCCCCGAGCCACGTCGACAGGGATCACCCGTCGCCGCGCTCATGCTCAAGTGTCCTTGCAGCCTATTGGGCATGCCACGCTCAGGCGTGCTGTTTGAAACGTAAGCGCCAGGCGTGCAGCAGCGGTTCGGTATAGCCGCTGGGTTGCTCGCGGCCCTTGAATACCAGGTCGCAGGCGGCCTGGAACGCCATTGAAGCGCCATAATCGCGAGCCATCGGCCGGTACAGTGGATCGCCCGCATTCTGCTGGTCGACCACCTTGGCCATACGTTCCAGGCTCGCGCGTACCTGCGCCTCGTTGATGACCTTGTGATGCAGCCAGTTCGCAATGTGTTGGCTGGAGATGCGCAGAGTTGCGCGATCTTCCATCAGGCCGACGTCGTGGATATCCGGCACTTTGGAACAGCCGACGCCTTGCTCGATCCAGCGCACCACGTAACCGAGGATGCCCTGGCAGTTGTTGTCTAGCTCTTCCTGGATCTGGCTGGCGCTCCAATTGGGCTCAGGAGCGACGGGCACGCAGAGCAGGCCATTGAGCAGGTCGTCGCGTTGATTTTGCAGGTCGTGGGCTTCCAGCTCGCGCTGCACTGCCTGCACATCCACCTGGTGGTAGTGCAGGGCATGCAACGTGGCGGCGGTCGGGGAGGGTACCCAGGCGGTGTTGGCCCCGGCCTTGGGGTGCGCGATCTTCTGTTCTAGCATGGCGGCCATCAGGTCCGGCATGGCCCACATGCCCTTACCGATCTGTGCGCGGCCGCGCAAGCCACAACTTAGGCCTACCAGCACATTGTTGCGCTCGTAGGCCTGGATCCAGGCGCTGCTCTTCATGTCGCCCTTGCGCAGCATGGCCCCGGCCTCCATGGCGGTGTGCATCTCATCACCGGTACGGTCGAGGAAGCCGGTGTTGATAAAGGCCACCCGCGCACTCGCGCTGGCAATACATGCTTTGAGGTTGATACTGGTACGGCGCTCCTCGTCCATGATGCCCATCTTCAGGGTGTGGCGGGGCAGTTGCAGCAGCTCTTCGATGCGTGCGAACAGCTGATCGGAAAATGCAACTTCAGCCGGGCCGTGCATCTTCGGCTTGACGATATAGACACTGCCGGTGCGCGAATTACCCTGGCGCTGGAGGTCATGCAGGGCGATCAAACTGGTCATCACACCGTCGAGAATGCCTTCGGGGATCTCGCGGCCTTCGCCGTCGAGGATTGCAGGGTTGCTCATCAAATGGCCGACGTTACGCACAAACAGCAGCGAGCGGCCGTGCAGCTTCAGCTCGCCACCGGCGGCAGCGGTGTATTCGCGGTCTGGGTTGAGACGGCGGACGATGCGTTTGCCACCCTTTTCCAACGCTTCGCTGAGGTCGCCTTTCATCAGGCCGAGCCAGTTGCGATAAATCACCACCTTGTCGGCAGCGTCGACCGCAGCCACGGAGTCTTCGCAGTCGAGAATGGTCGACAGTGCGGACTCCATCAGCAGGTCCTTGATCCCGGCGGCATCGGTGGCACCAATCGGGCTGCTGGCATCGATCTGAACTTCAACGTGCAGACCATTATTCTTCAGCAACACCGCCGTCGGCGCACTGGCCGCGCCTTGGTAACCGACAAACTTGTCGGCTTGGGTCAGGCCGGTCTGGGTGCCGTTGGCCAGGGTTACCTGGAGCTGGCCATCACTGACCCGGTAATTTACCGAACTGGCATGCGAGCCATCGGCCAGCGGCGCGGCTTGATCGAGGAAGGCACGGGCGAAGGCGATTACGTTGTCGCCGCGCACCTGGTTGTAGCCTGGGCCTTTCTGTGCACCACCTTCCTCGGAGATCACATCGGTGCCATACAGGGCATCGTACAAAGAACCCCAGCGCGCGTTGGCGGCGTTAAGCGCGTAGCGGGCATTCATCACCGGCACCACTAGCTGTGGGCCGGCCTGGCAGGTGATCTCACTGTCGACGTTGGCGGTGCTGATCTGCACGCCCTCGGGCTGCGGCAGCAGGTAGCCGATGGACTCAAGGAAGGCGCGGTAGGCCGCCATGTCATCGATCGGACCAGGGTGCTGGCGATGCCAAGTGTCCAGCTTTTCCTGCAGCGCTTCACGCTCAGCCAGCAATGCACGATTGCGCGGCGCCAGGTCATGCACCAGGGCGTCGAAACCGCTCCAGAACGCCTGACGCTCAATACCGCTGCCCGGCAACACTTCCTCGTCGACGAAACGTTGCAGGTTGGTGGCCACTTGCAGGCGCTGGCAGTTCACGCGATCAGTCATTTTTTACTCTCCTAAAAACAGCACATGTACGGCGCTAGGCGCCCGCGCGGATCACTCAGGAACCGCCTCAATATCTGCATCAGTTCAGTGCCGCGATTCCAGCTTTGGCCACTTGCGCGTCTTGCTCGGACTTGACCCCGGAAACTCCCACTGCACCGATTACCTGGCCATCAACAATCACCGGCACTCCCCCTTCCAGAGAGGTCAGCAGCGGTGCGGACAGGAATGCGCTGCGCCCGCCGTTGACCATCTCTTCATAGTTTTTGGTTTCGCGACGCCCGATGGCGGCGCTGCGTGCCTTCTCGCTGGCAATGTAGGCAGCAATCGGCGCGCTACCGTCGAGGCGCTCCAGCGCCAATGGATGACCGCCGTCATCGACCACGCTGATGGTCACCGCCCAGTGGTTTTTCTCGGCTTCGCTGCGGGCAGCGGCGAGTATTTTGCGTACCTCGGTCTGGCTCAATACGCCTTTGCTAAGCATGCTGTTCTCCAGTTAGTTCAGGGCTTCTTCGACGAGCTCGATCCAGTGCCGCACTGGGGTGCGACCGGCGCCGTCGAGGTGGGTTTGGCAGCCGATATTGGCGGTGACAATCACCTGTGGTTTACCGCTTTCCAGGGCGTTGAGCTTGTTGTCGCGCAGTTGCTTGGACAGCGCCGGTTGGGTTATCGAATAGGTCCCGGCCGAGCCACAGCACAAGTGGCTGTCGGGTACAGCGGTCAAACTGAAACCGAGGCGCGTGAGTACGCGCTCCACCGCGCCCCCGAGCTTCTGTGCATGTTGCAGGGTGCAGGGGCAATGGAACGCCAGGCGCGTGTCGGCGTGTACCCCAAGCTGCTCCAGCGGTTCGGCGCCAAGTACCTCAACCAGGTCTTTGGCCAAGGTACTGACGCGTTGAGCCTTCTCGGCATAGGTGGGATCTTGCGCCAGCAGATGGCCGTAATCCTTGACGAAGGCACCGCAACCGCTGGCAGTCTGCACAATGGCCTCGGCGCCCAGCTCAATGGCTGGCCACCAGGCATCAATGTTCTGTCGCGCACGCTGCAAACCTTGCGCCTGGGCGTTGAGGTGGTAGTCCACCGCACCACAGCAACCGGCTTCATGGATCGGCGTAACACTGATGCCGAGGCGGTCGAGCACCCGCGCCGTGGCCGCGTTGGTGTTGGGTGCCAGGCCAGGCTGCACACAGCCTTCGAGCATCAGTACACGGCGTGCATGGCGGGGCGCGGGGCGTGGTTTGCTGGCGCTGAAGGTGCGCGGCAATTTGTTTTTGAGGCTGGCCGGCACCAGTGGCCGGAAAACCTGGCCGACCTGGGTCAAACCTTTGAATAGACCTGCGTGCGGGACTACGGCCCGCAGGCTTTCACGCAGTACCCGTTGAGCGAGCGGACGGGGTACCGCGGCGTCGACTACGGCGCGGCCGATATCCAGCAAATTGTGGTACTGCACCCCCGACGGACAGGTGGTTTCACAGTTGCGACAGCTCAGGCAGCGGTCCAGGTGCAATTGGGTCTTGGCGCTGACTTCGTTGCCCTCTAGCACTTGCTTGATCAGATAAATGCGCCCGCGCGGGCCATCCAGCTCGTCGCCAATCAATTGGTAGGTCGGGCAGGTGGCGTTGCAGAAGCCACAATGGACACAGCTACGCAGGATACGTTCGGCTTCTTCGGCACGCGGCAGTTGCTTGGCCTGTTCACTCAAATTGGTCTGCACGGCTACACCTCGCAATACAGTCGGCCAGGGTTAAAGATGCCCTGGGGGTCGAGCTGGTTTTTCAGTTGCCGGTGGTAGCGCAGCAACGGTGCGGCCAACGGCTGGAACGGGCTGTCGCAGTGGCCGGCAGTGAAGCAGGTGGCATGGCCTCCGACTTCGTCGGCGATCTGGCGGATCAGTGCGGCATCAGCATCGGACTTCAGCCAGCGCTGTGCGCCACCCCAGTCAATCAACTGCTCGCCGGGCAGCGCCAGCACCCCGGTGTTGGTCGGCACTGACAAGCGCCACAGCGGGCGCGGGTCGGCGAAGAAACCCAGGCGCTGCTCACGCAGCTCAGCCCAGTACGTGCTTTCAATCAGTTCACCGCCAAGGCGCTCACGGGCTGCCGCTACCGAACCTTCTCCGCCCTCCAGGCGCACGTGCAAGGCCCGGCCATCATGACTGGCAGCGCTCAATGGAATCGGCTGTTGACCCCATTCGGCGAGTTTGCGCAGGGCTAAGGCCGTGTCCATTTCCAGGCGCAGGCTGAGGCACTGGCGCGGCTTGGGCAGTACTTTGAGCGACACTTCGGTAATCACCCCCAGGCAGCCAAAGCTACCGGCCAGCAGGCGCGACAGGTCGTAGCCGGCAACGTTTTTCATCACCTCGCCACCAAAGCGCAGGTGCTTGCCGGTACCGGTGATCAAACGGGTGCCCAGAACCAGGTCACGAACCGCGCCGGACCAGGGCCGGCGCGGCCCTGACAGGCCTGCTGCAACCATACCGCCGAGGGTCGCGGCGCCGCCAAATTGCGCGGGTTCGCAGGTGAGCATTTGCCCGGCTGCGTCCAGCGCTGCCTCTAATTCGGCCAGCGGCGTGCCGGTGCGGGCGGTGATCACCAACTCGGTCGGGTCGTAGCTGACGATGCCGCGATGGGCGCGGGTATCGAGCACTTCACCGGCGACCTTGCGTCCGAGAAACGCTTTGCTGTTGCCGCCCTGAATGCGCAATGCAGTCGAACGGTTGAGCGCGTGATTGACTTGTTCCAGCAACGCCGCACTGGCGTCGCAGTCATGCTGCATAACCATTAGAAGCGCTCCAGGTCAGGAAAAGGCAGCTTGCCGTGATGAACATGCATGGCACCGAATTCGGCACAGCGGTGCAGGGTCGGAATGTTTTTGCCGGGATTGAGCAGGCCGTCGGGATCGAAGGCTGCTTTCACGGCGTGGAACAGGGTCAGCTCGTCACTGTTGAACTGAGCGCACATTTGGTTGATTTTTTCGCGACCTACGCCGTGCTCGCCGGTAATACTGCCGCCCACCTTGACGCACAGTTCGAGGATCTTGCCGCCCAGAGCCTCGGCACGTTCCAGCTCGCCGGGCTGGTTGGCATCAAACAGGATCAAGGGGTGCATGTTGCCGTCGCCCGCATGAAACACGTTGGCCACACGCAGGCCGAACGCCTCGGACAGCTCACTGATGCCCCTGAGTACGCCGGGCAGTTCTCGACGCGGAATGGTGCCATCCATGCAGTAGTAGTCCGGCGAGATACGCCCTACGGCCGGGAAGGCATTCTTGCGTCCAGCCCAGAATTTGACGCGCTCGGCCTCATCGCGGGCCATACGCACTTCGCTGGCACCGGCCTTGTTCAGCACCGTGCTGACACGCTCACATTCGTCATGCACGTCAGCTTCGACACCGTCGAGCTCGCACAGCAGGATGGCCTCGGCTTGCACGGGGTAGCCGGCGTGAATAAAGTCTTCGGCGGCACGAATCGCCAGGTTGTCCATCATCTCCAGGCCGCCCGGGATGATCCCGGCGGCAATGATTTCACCGACTGCGCGCCCGGCTTTCTCAACCGAGTCAAAGCTGGCCAGCAGCACTTTAGCCACCTGCGGCTTGGGCAGCAGCTTGACCGTGACTTCGATGATGATCCCGAGCATGCCTTCAGAGCCGGTGAACAACGCGAGCAAGTCGAAGCCGGGTGAATCTAGAGCATCGCTGCCCAGGGTCATGCGTTCGCCTTCGACCGTGAGAATCTCCACCTTGAGCAGGTTGTGCACAGTCAGGCCATATTTCAGGCAGTGCACGCCACCGGCATTTTCGGCAACGTTACCGCCGATCGAACAAGCGATCTGCGAGGACGGGTCCGGTGCGTAGTACAGGTCGTAAGGAACGGCTGCCTGAGAGATAGCCAGGTTGCGAACGCCGGGCTGGACTCGGGCAAAACGTCCCTCTGGATTGACCTCAAGGATGTGATTGAAGCGCGCCATCACCAGCAAAACGCCCTGGCTCAATGGCAACGCGCCACCTGACAGACCCGTTCCGGCCCCACGTGCTACCACAGGTACACGGCGCTGATAACAGAGTTTGAGAAGGCGCTCGACCTGCTCGATGTGCTCAGGCAACACCACCAGCATCGGCGTGGTGGTGTAGGCAGAGAGGCCATCGCACTCATAGGGTTTGAGATCTTCCTGGGTGTGCAGCACGTGCATGTCCGGAAGTTGTTCATGCAGTTCAGCCAGCAGGGCCAGCTTGTCGACCTTGGGCAGCGCCCCATCGACGCGCTCGTCGTACAGAATACTCATGGCAGGCGTTCTCGCTTGACGTTGTTCTTGTGTGCAGTACCGGTAGCGAGCCGGTCCGCTTGTTATGGGCGATATGTAGAGCTTTGCACGCCTGCCGTCTATCGTCTGTTGAACTGGTATGACCAGTTTGTTCGGATTGATACCCCATCAATAGTTGCTATGAGCCTTACAAATAAAGGAGTGGCTAGCTATATTGGCAAGCCAGTGATCGAACTGTTAAAACTGGTACTACCAGTTGCTCGAGGCGCTTAGCATGCTTGAAGAATCATCCGGTACACGCCGCCAGGTCAGTGATGTAGTGGCCGAGCGGATTGAGCGATTGATCGTCGATGGTGTGCTCAAGGTCGGCCAGGCCTTACCTTCGGAACGCCGCCTGTGCCAGAAACTGGGCATATCCCGTTCGGCGCTGCGTGAGGGGCTGAAAGTGTTGCGCGGTCGGGGCATTATCGAAACCGCCCAAGGGCGCGACTCGCGGGTTGCCACGTTGAATGGGAGCCGCGATGCCAGCCCATTGATGCACTTGTTCAATTCGCAGCCGCGCACCCTGTTTGACCTGCTGGAGGTGCGTGCGCTGCTGGAAGCCGAATCGGCGCGCTTGGCCGCCTTGCGCGGAACAGATGCGGACTTCGTTCTGCTGAGCCGACGCTATGAAGAAATGCTCGCCGCCCACAGCCAGGCTGAAGCTGTCGAGCCTCGCGAGCATGCCCGCCTTGATCATGCCTTCCATCTGGCGGTCTGCGAGGCTTCGCACAATCCGGTGTTGTTGCACACCTTGCAGTCATTGACCGATCTGATGCTGAGTACGGTGTTTGCGTCCGTCAATAACCTCTACCATCGGCCAGTGCAAAAACGTCAGATTGACCGCCAGCACGCACGGCTCTATCACGCCGTCATCGAGCGTTTGCCGGAGCAAGCTCAGCGTGCTGCGCGCGAACACATACACAGCATCCGCGACAACCTCACGGAGATCGAACAGGAAGAGCAACGTTTGGTGCGCGCGACCATGCGTCTAGAGGGTTGGGCGTAGACAAACGCGTCAATCTTTCACGGTTGTGCAGTAATACCTGCAATTCACGGGTAAGTGATTTTGTTGATGTACCAGGAGGTCTCACCGGTAGGTGTTTGCACAACAGCCTCATCACCCTCAGTTTTCTTCAACAAGGCCCGCGCCATCGGTGAGTCGATCGAAATGTAATCATTGCGACCGTAGATTTCGTCATAACCCACGATTCTGAATGTCTTGAGCTCGCCTTCATCGTTTTCAACTTCCACCCAGGCGCCAAAGAACACTTTTCCTTCTTGCTCGGGGGAGTAGTCGACGACCTTGACGTCTTCTAATCGCTTGCGCAAATACCTGACTCTTCGGTCGATCTCTCGCAGCAGCTTTTTGTTGTACTGGTAATCCGCATTCTCACTGCGGTCACCAAGCGATGCCGCCCACGTGACCTTCTGTGTGATCTCCGGTCGGTACACGCGCCACAGGTGATCAAGCTCTGCCTTCAGGGCGTCGTAGCCACCACGGGTGATGATGTTTGTGGCCAAAGGGACCTCCTTTTATCGACTAATGCGTGCCATCGGCAGTACATGAAATTGGCTGGGTAGCCCTTTCAGGGATTATGCAGCTTGAGATTAAGCAAGTGCTACCGGGTGAGGAGGTGCGCTCGCTGCGTGCGGCGCTCAACTCTCACGCAGCACGGTTAGCGGGCTGGCATTGAGTGCCCGGCGGGTGCCATAGATCCCGGCGCCACCGACCAGCAAGGCACCGATCACCGGCAACAGCAGCAACCACGGGTGTGGGCTCCAGCTAAGGTCGAAGGCATAGCGGTACAACACTAGGGTGATCACCTCGCAGCCGATGGCCGCCAACAAACCACTGGCCGCGCCGAGCAAGCCGAACTCGATACGCCGGGCCTTGATCAACAGGCCGCGACCGGCACCCAGGGCGCGCAACAATGCGCCTTGGCGGATGCGCTCGTCCAACGTTGCCTGCAGGCCGGCAAACAGTACTGCCAACCCAGCGGCCAGAACAAACAGCAGCACATACTCCACTGCCAGGGTCACCTGGGCGAGGATACTGCGCAACTGCTCCAGCAGGGCGTCGACCTGCAGGATGGTCACCGCCGGAAACTCCCGCGACAGGGCCACGACTTGTTGATCGTGGCCGGCGGCGAGGAAGAAACTGGTCAGGTAGGTGGTTGGCAGGTCCTGCAGGGTGCCGGGTTGGAAAATCATGTAGAAGTTGGGCTGGAAACTGTCCCAGTTAACCGTGCGCAGGCTACTGACTACCGCCTGGCGCTGCTGACCGCCGATGCTGAACGTGAGCTGGTCACCGAGCTTGAGCTTAAGACTTTGCGCCAGCTCGGTTTCAACTGACACGCCGGGCAGGTTGCTGTCAGTGCCGGGGCTGGCCTGCCACCACTGACCTTCGCTGAGATGGTTGCCTTGCGGCAGGTCAGCGGCCCAGGTCAGGCTCAGGTCGCGTTGCACGGCACGATCGCCGGTGCTCTCTTTGCTGACAATCTGTTGCACAGCCTGGCCGTTGATTTCGGTCAGACGCCCTGGAATAACCGGATACAGCGGCGCAGCTTCGGCCGAGAATTCGTTAAGGCGCTGGGCAAAGGTGTTCTTGTCGTCCGGCAGGATGTTCAGCGCGAAGTAATTAGGCGCGTCTTTGGGTAACTGGTTCTGCCAGGTGTCAAGCAACTCGGCGCGCAGCAGGGCGATCAGGGCCATGGCCAGCAGGATCAGGCCGAAGGCCAGAGACTGCCCGGCGGCCGCCAGCGGGTGGCGCAACAGTTGGCCCAAACCCAGGCGCCAGGCCAGAGGCGAGTCGACGAGCAGGCGCCGGAGGCTGCGCAGGCCGAGCAGCAGCAGGCCGCCGAGGACGACGGCCGCGACCAGGCCGCCACCGATCAGGGCAAAGGTCAGCAGCAGGTCCAGGCTCAAGCGCCACATGATCAGGCCCAGCGCAAACAGTGCGGTGCCATACACCAGCCAACTGCTGGGTGGCACTGGCAGCAGGTCACGGCGCAGCACCCGCAGCGGTGGTACGCGGCCCAAGGCAGCCAGTGGTGGCAGGGCAAAGCCTGCCAACGCCACCAGGCCAGTGGCGATCCCTGCCAAAGCCGGCGTCAAGCCACCCGGAGGGATCTGCGCAGGCATCAGGCCCTGCAGCAATTTAAACAGGCCTAGCTGCGCCAGCCAGCCCAGCACGGCGCCACCCAGGGCGGCCAGGCTGCCGAGGATTGCCAGTTGCAGGCAAAACAGCCCCAGCGCCTGGCGGCGTGACAGGCCTAGGCAGCGCAGCAGGGCACTGGCATCGAAGCGACGGGTGGCAAAGCGGCTGGCAGACAAGGCCACCGCCACACCGGCCAGGAGTACAGCCACGAGGCTGGCCATGTTCAGGTAACGTTCGGCTTTACCCAGGGCACCACCAATTTGTTGGTTGCCGTCGCGAGCATCCTTGAGGCGCTGGTTGGGCGCCAGGTTTTTGCTGATGCTGGCGTGATAGCGGGCCAGGGCTTCGGGTTCGCCACGCCAGAGGTAGCGGTACATGACCCGGCTACCGGGCTGGACAACACCGGTTGCTTCGAGATCAGCGAGGTTGATCAGCACTCGCGGTGTCAGGCTGTAGAAATTGCCAGCACGGTCCGGTTCATAGGTCAGCACCCGGCTCATACGCAAGGTTTTCATGCCGACATCAATGCTGTCGCCGATTTTCAGGTTGAGGGCGGCCAACAGTCGCGGCTCGACCCAGGCTTCACCCGCAGCCGGTCCGCCGCCGCGGGTTTCCTTGGCATAGGGTTCGGCGGCGCTGCGCAGTTCACCGCGCAACGGGTAGGCGCTGTTGGCAGCCTTGACGCTTGAGAGCTGGATACCATTGTCGGTCGCGATTACGCTGGAAAACTCGACCACCTGAGCATGCTGAAGGCCTGCCGCCGTACCCTCGGCGAGCTGTTCGGGCTGGGCCGGTGAGCTGCCTTGCAGCACCAGGTCGGCGCCGAGGAACTCGGTGGCGCGTAGCATCATTGCGCCGTTGAGGCGGGCCCCGAAGTAGCCGATGGCAGTGCTGGCAGCTACCGCCACCAGCAGGGCAAAAAACAGCACGCGCAATTCACCAGCGCGGGCGTCGCGAAGCAGTTGGCGCAAGGCCAGGGCAAACAGGCGGAAAAACGGCAGGCGGGCCATCAGGGCTCCAGTGGCGCGACCAGGTGGCCGGCGTCCAGGCGGATCAGGCGACGGCAGCGCTGGGCCAGGCGTTCGTCATGGGTGACCAGCACCAGGGTAGTGCCGCGTTCCTTGTTCAGTTCGAACAACAGATCGCTGATGCGCTCACCGGTGTGGCTGTCGAGGTTGCCGGTCGGCTCGTCGGCGAACAGCACCGCCGGTTCCGCGGCAAAGGCCCGGGCAATGGCAACGCGTTGCTGCTCACCACCGGACAACTGGCGCGGTGAATGGCTCAGGCGTTGGCCGAGGCCGACCCGCTCGAGCAGGTTACGGGCATGTTCGCGGGCATCGCGGCGACCGTCCAGCTCCAGCGGCAGCATGACATTTTCCAGGGCATTGAGGCTGTCGAGTAGTTGGAACGACTGGAACACAAAGCCGACATGTTCGGCGCGCACACGGGCGCGCTGGTCTTCGTCCAGTGGGCCAAGGTCATGACCGGCCAGCGTCACTGAGCCTGCACTGGGCAGGTCGAGGCCAGCGAGTAGGCCGAGCAGGGTTGATTTGCCCGAGCCCGAAGCCCCGACAATGGCCAGGCTGTCGCCTTGTTTCAATTCCAGCGAGAGTTCATGCAGGATGGTCAGGTCACCTTCCGCGCTGGGAACCACTTTGCTAAGGTTGCGCGCACTGAGAATGCTGGGGCCCATGGAGAATCCGATGCGAGTGTGGTTATTGAGTGCTGGCCTGGCCTTGATGTGCATGGCCCAAGGCGCAGCCGCGGGGACCGTGCTGATTGTCGGCGATAGTATCAGTGCCGCTTTCGGCCTGGATACCCGCCAGGGGTGGGTTGCCTTGCTGGAGCAACGCCTTGAGACCGAGGGTTTTGACTCCACCGTGGTCAATGCCTCGATCAGCGGCGACACCAGTGCAGGAGGCCAGGCGCGGCTGCCGGCGCTGCTTGCGGAGCATAAGCCAGCGTTGGTGGTGCTCGAACTGGGTGGCAATGATGGCCTTCGCGGGCAACTGCCGACGCAATTGCAACAAAATCTTGCTTCGATGATCGACAGCTCCCGGGCAGCAGGGGCCAAGGTGCTGTTGCTGGGCATGCGTTTGCCACCCAATTACGGCAAGCGTTACACCGAAGCCTTTGCTCAGGTCTATGCCAATCTGAGCAGTGAGAAAAATGTGCCGCTAGTGCCGTTTTTTCTCGAAGGCGTGGGCGGCGTACCTGAGCTAATGCAGGCCGATGGCATTCCTCCGGGGGCAGGCGCGCAGGCGCGGTTGCTGGAAAATGCCTGGCCGCAGCTAAAACCGCTACTTTGACGCTTTTATACTGACCGGCTTTCGGCTAATGTTGCGCCCCCGATTTGGAGCCCCCGATGCCGCGTCCCGCCTGGTCCCTGTTTGCCTATCAATTGATCGAGCCTGACGAACAGCTTGACCTGTTCGCCTGCCAGGAGATCCGCGTCCATCTTGTGGCCCGTCAGCTGGAGCTGGGAGGCTCGGCTGACCGTACCTTGTGCGGCACCTTGCTGCCGGCGCAGCCGCGCTGGTCAGCGGTCCAGCGTGGCATCTATCGTGATCGCCGCCTGTGCACGTTGTGCCGGGCCATTCTCGATGCCCAGCGCCGCGGCACGCGGCCGGTATGGCCACAGCTGTAACAGTTCGACATAGCCTTTCATCCTTTACCCCGCCTTCTGCGCCGTGGATTACTCCCGATTGTGCCGGGGGCGGTGTACAATCGTTCTCTTGACCTCACTGAATTAGCGAAGGATTTCCCGGATGTTGCCGCGCTTTCCCGCCGTCACCCGTTGCCTGTCCCTGGCCGCCCTGCTGGCGGCAGGTCCTGCTGCTGCACTGGAGTTCCCCCTGCCACCGCCTGGCGAAGACGTCATTGGCCAGGTTCAGGTGATCAAGGCCAAGTACGAAGATACCTTCGCCGATATCGGCACGGCTAACGACTTGGGCTATCTGGAAATGATTGCCGCCAACCCGGGCGTCGACCCTTGGTTGCCAGGAGCCGGCACCGAAATCATCCTGCCGACGCGTTTCATCCTGCCGCCAGGCCCGCGTGAAGGCATCGTCATCAACCTGGCCGAGTACCGCATGTACTACTACCCGAAAGGGCAGAGCGTCGTGCACACCTACCCGCTGGGTATCGGTCGGGAGGGCTGGGGGTCGCCGATTGCTAACACCCGCGTTACCGCCAAGACGCCGAACCCGACCTGGACGCCACCGGCCTCGATCCGCAAGGAACACGCCGCCGATGGTGACATCCTGCCAACCGTGGTGCCCGCTGGCCCGGATAACCCGTTGGGGCCATACAAGTTCACCCTCGGCGTGCCGGGTTACCTGATCCACGGCTCGAACAAAAAGTTCGGTATCGGCATGCGTACCAGCCATGGCTGCTTCCGCATGTTCAACAACAATGTGCTGGAACTGTCCAAAATGGCCCCTGTTGGTGTTGCGGTACGCATCATCAACGAGCCCTACAAGTTCGGGCTCAGTGCAGGCAAGGTCTACCTTGAAGCGCATACCCCGCTGGATGACAAGGGCGACCCGTCGGTGGTCGACAAGCACACTGCGGTAATCAACGCCTTGCTCAAGCGCGAAGACCTGGCTAACAACCTGCGCATGAACTGGGACATGGTCCGTGACGTAGTTGCCGCCGAAGACGGCATGCCGGTGGAAATCGCTGTGCCGATCACAGGTCAGCAACCGATGGTTTCAAGCGTACCGTTAGACATGCAATAAACCCCTGAGGTGTTGCATCCGAGGCCTGCCATTGTGCAGGCCTCGTCGTTTCTGGCGGTTGCTGTAAGTTTCTGGCAGGCAATAAAAAAGCCGACCCACAAGTGGGTCGGCTCCAAATAAAAATCCCGAGGGATAATTACTTACGGCTGGCTTTGTCCAGCATACGCAGAGCGCGCTCGTTAGCTTCGTCAGCGGTCTGCTGTGCTTTTTGAGCAGCAGCCATAGCGTCGTCAGCTTTGCGGTAGGCTTCGTCAGCGCGAGCTTGTGCGCGAGCAGCTGCGTCTTCAGTAGCGGTCAGGCGAGCTTCGGTTTCTTTCGATACGCTGCTGCAACCGGTAGCCAGAACTGCGGCCAGAGCCAGAGCAGAAAATTTCAGAACGTTGTTCATCGTGTTCCCCTTCAAGGACTTTCTATTAAATAGCCATCTCTCAGCAAAGAGAAACTAGCCGGTGTACATAGTACCCATTACTTGTAGTAAGTAAACTGACAGAGCGCAAGAACTGCAAAAAAATACGCCCGTCCCGGGACCTACACAGCCTTTGTAAAAAAACTGTGAAGGTGCCGCCGCAGCGGCTGCTATCTAGTGTAGCAAGTATGCTTTTTTGTTGAACTAACGGTGACTTAAAGTGTCATCCAACGTCTTAGCACTACAACATCCGGCAACTGTTCAGGCGGCTTTCCCGTTGCCTGGCTCGCTGGCTGCAAGAGCACAATTTTTACGACCAGACGCCTTGAGCATCCGGGCCCTGGGCGCCTACTATTTGTACGTGCTCTTTTGCCAGAGAACGACCAAGCTGTTCTTGCTGTCCAAGCGGGCACGGGGTGGCGTAGAGGTTCCTTCGCCGGACAAACATCGGTAAGGTAGGGGTCAGATCATTAGACCCGCGAGGAGTAGTGATGAGCGAGGCGTTGTCCATCCACCATGACCAGGCTGGTCATCAATTCGAGACCAGTGTGGACGGTCATCGTGCGTACCTGACCTACATGGACCTGGGTAAGCAAACCCTGGATATCTACCGCACCTTTGTGCCCAATGCGTTGCGGGGCCGGGGTATTGCCGCGGCGCTGACCGAGACGGCGCTGCAATATGCAGAAGACATGGGCTACACCGTGATTCCTTCATGTTCATATGTGGAACGTTACATGGAGCGCCAGCAACGGCACTCCACCAAAGCCTGAGAATCGCGAACGGTAGCGCCACGCTGCCATTCAAATGCACAAACAAAAACGCCGGGCAATGCCCGGCGTTTTTGTTTGTGCCTGTCAGGCGCGGTTGCGCTTGGGCAGTACATCCTTGAGTTTGGCGTGCATGCTGCGCAAGGTCTTCTCGGTGGCTTCCCAGTCGATGCAAGCGTCGGTGATCGACACACCGTACTGCAGGTCGTTGAGGTCCTTTGGAATCGCCTGGCAGCCCCAGTTCAGGTGGCTTTCGACCATCAGGCCGATGATCGACTGGTTGCCTTCGAGGATCTGGTTGGCAACGTTCTCCATTACCAATGGCTGCAGGGCCGGGTCCTTGTTGGAGTTGGCGTGGCTGCAGTCGACCATGATGTTCGGCTTGATCTTGGCCTTGGCCAACGCCTGCTCGCACAGAGCGACACTGACCGAGTCATAGTTAGGCTTGCCATTTCCGCCGCGCAGCACCACGTGACCGTAGGCGTTGCCTTTGGTGGTGACGATGGAGACGCCGCCTTCCTGGTTGATGCCGAGGAAGCGGTGAGGGCTGGAAACCGACTGCAGGGCGTTGATGGCTACGGTCAGGCCGCCATCGGTGCCGTTCTTGAAGCCTACGGCCGAAGACAGGCCCGAGGCCATTTCGCGGTGGGTCTGGGATTCGGTGGTGCGTGCGCCAATGGCCGACCAGCTGATCAGATCCTGCAGGTACTGCGGAGAGATCGGGTCGAGGGCTTCGGTCGCGGTCGGCAGGCCCATTTCGGCCAGGTCCAGCAACAACTGACGACCGATGTGCAGGCCATCTTGAATCTTGAACGAGTCGTCCAGGTACGGGTCGTTGATCAGGCCTTTCCAGCCAACCGTGGTGCGTGGTTTTTCGAAGTACACACGCATGACCAGGTACAGGGTGTCGGACACTTCAGCGGCGAGGGCTTTGAGGCGCTCGGCGTATTCATGGGCCGCTTTGATGTCATGGATCGAGCAGGGGCCGATCACCACGAACAGGCGGTGGTCCTTGCCGTCGAGAATATTGCGCACCACTTCACGGCCCGCAGTCACGGTCTTGAGCGCGGTGGCGCTGAGAGGGATTTCCTTCTTGAGCTGATCGGGGGTGATCAAGGTCTCGTTGGAGGCAACGTTTAGGTCATCGATCGGTAAATCAGCCATCGTGTTACTCGTCAGGTCACGGGTGCCGGCCGCCAGCGATCCCCGTGCGGCGGAGCAGCAAGATTGTACGCAGCGGGGAGCCGAACCTTAGCGCGTTACACCGTGGCTCGACAATGGGTAGAGGCTGCTTTCCTGTGTGTGAAAGCCTGCAGGGGCAGGGTTTTTCACCTTAAATTAGAATTTGTCGGGTATGCGTGGCCTCAAGGCTGGCCTCGGAGAACTCATTGGCGTGCAGGCTGACCCATTGCTGAGCGAGAATCTCGAGGTCACCTGGCGTGGTTTGGCTCTGCACCTGCTGTTGGTAAAGGTGCTGGATCTGACAGACCTGTTCGCTCATCCGCGCACCGAACAGGGCTTGTTCATCGATGAAGGCGATGCCCACCCGGTAGCCGTCCTGCTGCTTCTGGCACCAGGCTACGTAGCCGGGATAGCGGGCGTTTTCACCCAGGGAGGGAATGATCATTTCTACGGCCATACCGCGGCGGTAGGCGCGGGGGTGGTTGCAGACGATACCGCCCAGGCTGATAGTGTGCAGCCGTTGGCGAAACAGACTTGGCGACTGGCGAAGGGCCAGTTCGACCGGGACATCGTCCGGGTGGGACAGAAAACCGCGCATGCTCGACTCCGTGTCGAATTTTTGACCTTGTTCGCCTCAGTATAGTGAAGGATCGTAAAGCGGTTGATTTGCGGTTAAAAATACCAACAAAAAATGAACGGTTGAGGAGAGCAGGATGAACACCAGCAGTCTGCGTATTGGCATCATCGGCACCGGCGCCATTGGCGGCTTTTACGGATTGATGCTGGCCAGGGCAGGGTTCGACGTGCATTTTCTCCTGCGCAGCGAGTTTGACGCGGTCAGTGAGCATGGGATGCGCATCGAGAGCGCCGTGCACGGCACCTTGCAAATGCCGGTGCAGGCGTACGCCGATGTTGCCGATATGCCGCCCTGTGACTGGCTGCTGGTGGGCACCAAAACCACCAGCAATGCCGAAATGGCGCCCATTATCGCCAAGGCCGCTGCCAGCGATGGCAAAGTGGTGCTGTTGCAGAATGGGTTGGGGGTCGAGAAAGGCATGCGTCCGCTGCTGCCGGAAAACCTGCATCTGCTCGGCGGCTTGTGCTTTATCTGTGTTCACCGTGAGGCGCCCGGGGTGGTCCGTCACCAAGCCCTGGGGGCGGTAAACCTGGGCTATCACAGCGGGCCGGCGGCGGATGCGGTTGTGCGCCAGAATATTGCCGAGGCCGGTGCTGATCTGTTCCGCGAGGCGGGTATTGATTCCAAGGCCATGGCCAACCTGGCCCAGGCGCGTTGGCAGAAGCTGGTATGGAATGTGCCGTACAATGGTCTGTCGGTGGTACTGGGGGGCAGCACCACACCGTTGATGGCCGATCCGCAGAGTCGAGAGTTGATCCAGGCGTTGATGGCCGAAGTGGTGGAGGGGGCGCGCAGTTGTGGTCATGCAATGCCCGAGGGCTATGCCGAGCAGCTGTTTAGCATGACGGAAAAAATGCCGGACTACTGGCCAAGCATGTACCACGACTTTGTCCAGAAGCGACCATTGGAGCTGGCGTCAATCTATGCTGAGCCCTTGGCGCGGGCGCGCAAGGCCGGTTGCAGTTTGCCGCGCATTGAGGCGCTGTATCAGGAACTGGCGTTCATTGATCGGCATAATCGCTAGGTGACAGCGGCTACGGTTGCTTGAGCAAAACAGATGAGGAGCACTCCATGAGCAAGAACCTCGGCGACAAGCTGGTGGTCGCGATTTCCTCGAGGGCGTTGTTCGACCTCAGTGAAAGCCATCGTCTGTACCTGGCTCAAGGGGTCGAAGCCTACCGTCAATATCAGATCGAACACGAAGACGAAGTGCTCGAACCCGGTGATGCCTTCCCGCTGGTGCAAAAACTGTTGGGTCTCAATGCCCATCTTGGGCAGCCGCGGGTCGAGGTCATTCTGGTATCGCGAAACAGTGCCGACACTGGCCTGCGGGTGTTCAATTCGATCGAGCATCATGGCCTGGGAATCTACCGCGCAGCCTTTGTCGGCGGGCGTAGCCCTTATCCTTACCTGGCAGCCTTTGGCTGCCATTTGTTCCTCTCCACCGACGCTGACGATGTACGCAGTGCGCTTGATGCTGGCTTCGCGGCCGCGACGATCCTCTCGGGTGGGGCGCGTCGTGCTGCCAGCGATGAGCTGCGCATCGCCTTTGACGGTGACGCAGTATTGTTCTCTGATGAGTCCGAGCGGGTCTATCAGTTGGGTGGGCTGGAGGCGTTCCAGGCCAGCGAACGTCAGTCGGCGCGCGAGCCCTTGCGCGGTGGCCCGTTCAAGCCATTTCTTGCTGCGTTGAATCTGTTGCAAAAGGAGTTCCCCGAAGGTGCCTGTCCGATTCGCACGGCGCTGGTCACCGCCCGTTCAGCGCCAGCCCATGAGCGCGTGATCCGCACCTTGCGCGAGTGGGACATCCGTCTGGATGAGTCGCTGTTTCTCGGTGGCCTGGACAAGTCGGCGTTTCTCGAAGCATTCGCCGCCGATGTGTTTTTCGACGACCAGGCCGGCCATTGCGAGCGCGCACGCAGCGTCGTTGCAACCGGCCATGTACCGCATGGCATCAGCAACGAACCGACACTGGGTTAGGCCGTATACGTCGGGCGCCGGACGGAGCGGCGCGGCATCAGCGCACTGCTAAGCTGAAGCTTGCTCTGCCTAGGCGGCAGTCAAGGAGGTCGAATGATCCGTTCCATGCTGTATGCCACTGACCTCGGTGTATACGCGCCTTTTGTCATGCAACACGCGCTGGCGTTGGCGCGCACCTTCAATGCAGAGCTGTATGTAATTCATGCGGTCGAACCCATGGGCCAGTTCGCCGAATCCCTGCTGCAAAGCTACCTGGATGAGCAGACGCTGGACCAGTTGCACAGCCAGGGCGTCAACAACGTCATGGCCAACATCGAACAGAAAGTCCTGGAAAACTTTCGGGACGAGTTAGGTGAAGAAGCCGACCTGGCGCTGATCAAGGCAGTTCGCGTGCGCCAGGGTGATCCCGCTCAGGTGATTCTTGAACAAGCTCAGCGCCTGAGTGTGGATCTGCTGATCTTTGGCAGTCATAGCCAGGGGGCAGGCGTTGATATCCCCATTGGCCGCACGGCCGTGCGGCTGCTGCAGTTATCGCCGGTTCCGATATACATGGTGCCTTTGGCCCAGCATCTGGGTCGCAGAAAGGCTTAAGGCGGCATTGCCGGAGGATTGCGCTAGACTGCTAAAATAGTTCTAGATTTATTCTTCAAACCACTAATATAGTTATAAATCGTCGCTGCTGCCGGTGACGCCCAGCTGATTTGAGGGATACATATGAAGCTTCAACAATTGCGCTACATCTGGGAAGTGGCGCACCACGACCTCAACGTCTCCGCGACAGCGCAGAGTCTGTACACCTCCCAGCCGGGCATCAGTAAGCAGATCCGCTTGCTTGAGGACGAACTGGGCGTTGAAGTGTTCGCCCGCAGCGGCAAGCACCTGACTCGCGTGACTCCGGCGGGTGAGCGCATCATCACCACCGCCGGCGAGATCCTGCGCAAGGTTGAAAGCATCAAGCAGATTGCCCAGGAATTCTCCAATGAGAAGAAGGGCACCCTGTCGATCGCCACCACTCACACCCAGGCGCGCTATGCGCTGCCGCCGGTAATCAGCAGCTTCATCAAACAGTACCCGGAAGTAGCCTTGCACATGCATCAGGGCTCGCCGATGCAGATCGCCGAAATGGCCGCTGATGGCACCGTGGATTTTGCCATTGCCACCGAAGCCCTGGAGCTGTTCGGTGACCTGGTAATGATGCCGTGCTATCGCTGGAACCGTTGCGTAGTGGTGCCGCAAGGCCACCCGCTGACCAAGCTGCCCAAGCTCACCCTCGAAGCCTTGGCCGAGTATCCGATTGTTACCTATGTGTTCGGTTTCACCGGTCGCTCCAAGCTCGATGAAGCCTTCAGTCATCGCGGCCTGACCCCGAAGGTGGTGTTCACTGCTGCCGACGCCGACGTGATCAAGACCTACGTGCGCCTGGGGCTGGGCGTCGGTATCGTGGCCAAAATGGCGGTCGACACCAAGCTCGACAACGACTTGGTGGTGCTCGATGCCAGTGAACTGTTTGAGTCCAGTGTGACCAAGATCGGCTTCCGTCGCGGTACCTTCCTGCGGGGCTTCATGTGTGACTTCATCGAAAAGTTTGCCCCGCACCTGACCCGTGAAGTCATGGCCAAGGCCATCCAGTGTCACAACAAGCAAGAGCTTGAAGAGCTGTTTGAAGGTGTCGAGCTACCGGTGCACTAAAGCTTCAAGCTCCAAGTTTTAAGCTGCAAGAGAAAGCAGCCCGCGTGCGGGCTGCTTTTTTTGTGGCTTGAAGCTTACTTGCAGCTCAATTTTTAGCGATCAGGTTGCCGGCATGCAGGCCGCATTCCTTCTGGGTCGACTCTTCCCACCACCAACGGCCTTCGCGTTCATGCTGGTTGGGCAGTACCGGGCGAGTGCAAGGCTCGCAACCGATACTGATGAAGCCGCGTTCGTGCAGGCTGTTGTAGGGCAGCTCGAGCATGCGGATGTAACCCCAGACTTCTTCGCTGGTCATCTGCGCCAGCGGGTTGAATTTGTACAAGGTGCGCTCAGGTGTCGAAAACGCGCTGTCAATTTCCAGCGCAGCCACCTGGCTACGGGTGCCCGGGCTCTGGTCGCGGCGCTGGCCGGTAGCCCAGGCGCTTACGGTGCTCAGCTTGCGTCGTAGCGGTTCAATCTTGCGGATGCCGCAGCATTCGCCATGACCGTCCTTGTAGAAACTGAACAGGCCCTTTTCCTTGACGAAAGGGTCGAGCTTGCTGCGATCAGGCGAGAGTATCTCGATCGGCAGGCTGTAGTGCTCGCGTACCTGGTCGATGAAGCGGTAGGTCTCCGGGTGCAGGCGACCGGTGTCGAGGCTGAATACCTTGACGCTCTTGTTCAGCTTCCAGGCCATGTCCACCAGCACCACGTCTTCGGCGCCGCTGAAGGAAATCCACAGGTCATCACCGAAGTGATCGAAGGCAAGCTTGAGGATGTCTTGCGGGGACTTGTTGGCATAAGTCGCGGCCAGGGCGGCGACGTCGAAGGGTTGGCTCATCAGGCGGCTTCCGGTCATTGAATGGCGCTTGGCGCTCGTAATAGCTCGATCTTAACAAAAATTGCTCGGGCAGACGCCGCGCATGTAGAGTGCGGCTTCCCATTTTTGGCGTTGTTCGAGGAGTGTGCTGTGGAAATTGCCTGTCTCGATCTGGAAGGCGTATTGGTCCCGGAAATCTGGATCGCCTTCGCGGAAAAAACCGGAATCGAATCATTGCGGGCCACCACCCGTGATATTCCCGATTACGACGTGCTGATGAAGCAACGCCTGCGCATCCTCGATGAGCATGGCCTGAAGCTTTCCGACATCCAGGCGGTCATCGCCACGCTCAAGCCGCTCGATGGCGCTATCGAGTTCGTGGACTGGCTGCGCGAGCGCTTTCAGGTGGTGATTCTCTCTGACACCTTTTATGAGTTTTCCCAGCCGCTGATGCGCCAGTTGGGTTTCCCGACCTTGCTCTGCCATCGCTTGATCACTGACGAAACGGACCGAGTGACTGGCTACCAGTTGCGCCAGAAAGACCCCAAGCGCCAGTCGGTGCTGGCCTTCAAGAGCCTGTACTACCGGGTGATTGCCGCAGGGGATTCGTACAATGACACGACCATGCTCGGTGAGGCTGACGCGGGGATTCTGTTCCATGCGCCGGAAAACGTGATTCGCGAGTTCCCACAGTTCCCGGCTGTGCATGATTTCGAAGCGTTGAAGAAGGAATTCATCAAAGCCTCCACCAGGTCGTTGAGCCTCTGAGATTGTGCGGATTCACCGGGACGCCGGACCGGTGAATCCGCCCTTACAGGTTCGAAGTTTTCAGAGGCTTTGCAAGGTGTCGAGTAGTACCTTGACCTTGGTGATCGATTCCTCGTATTCGGCCTGCCAATCCGAATCGGCTACCACCGCGCCACCACCCCAGCAGCACACCTGCCCATCCTTGACCAGCAAGCTGCGAATGGCGATGGAACTGTCCATCTCGCCGCGCACGTCCAGATACAACAATGACCCGCAATACAGCGCCCGACGGCTGGGCTCCAGTTCGTCAATGATCTGCATGGCGCGGATCTTCGGTGCACCGGTGATCGAGCCGCCAGGGAAGCTGTCGGCGATCAGGTTCAGCGCGTCCTTGCCGGCGGCCAGGCGTCCGGTGACGCTGCTGACCAGGTGATGCACATTCGGGTAGCTCTCCAGGCTGAACAACTCCGGTACCTTGACTGAGCCGGTTTCACAGGTGCGACCCAGGTCATTGCGCAGCAGATCGACAATCATCAGGTTTTCTGCCCGGTCCTTGCGGCTGTCGAGCAGTTCGGCAGCGTTACGCGCATCCTCGGCGGCATTTTTACCCCGCGGGCGGGTGCCCTTGATCGGGCGGGTTTCCACCTGGCCGTTACTGACCCGGATGAAGCGTTCCGGTGAGAAGCTCAGTAGCGCGCTGCCGTCAGCCAGCAGTTGAAAGCCCGAGTACGGCGTCGGGCAGGCGCGGCGCAGGGCCTGATAGGCGTGCCAGGGGTCGCCCTGGCAGGGGGCGCGAAAACGCTGGGTGAGGTTGATCTGGTAGCAGTCGCCGGCGTAGATGTACTGCTGCACCCGATCGAACGCCTGACGGTAGGTCTGGGCGCTGATGTCGCCGCGCATCGGTGCCTGCAACGTGAACCAGGTCTGCTCGACCGGCGCCGGGCTGTTGAACAGGCTGATCAGGCGCTGACGCTCAGCCACTTGCAGGCTTGGATGGAATAGCAGTTGGCTGGTGTGCAGCTGGTGATCGCTTATCAGCGCCCAGGCATACAGCCCCAGGCTGGCATCGGCCAGGCCCAGGTCATCCATGGCAACCGCAGGGAGGTGCTCCAAACGCCGCCCGAAATCGTAGCTGAGGTAGCCGATCAAACCACCGGCAAAGGGCAGATCGATAGCGTCTGGCAGTTCTGCCCGACCCAGTTGTTCCAGGCTGGCGCGCAGACGTTGCAGGTAGGTCTCGCCGCTTTCAGTGGCACTTGGGGTCAAGGTGTGTATCGGCCAGGCACTGAGCAGATCAAAGCGGCCGCGTTCGGCGGTCGGACGGGCGCTATCGAGCAGGACGGCGCCCGGCGCTTTGCGCACGTGCGCAAAATAGGCCGCAGGATCAGCCTGGTAGGGCAGGGGGTGGAGCGTACAGGTCGGCATGCAAGTGAACAGCTATGAATGCGGGGAGGCGATTGTAGTCCTCTGCAGGAAATGCTCCTAGCGCTGACTACGACATTGAGTCTCCCGCCTACGCCAGCCAGAGCGGCTAACGCAGGCAGGAAGGCACTCAGTTGGACGGCACGTGGCCGAACAGCTGCTGGGCAAAGCGCACGCGCTGCTCCGCGGTTTCCTGGATGTCGTCTTTGGCCAGCTGTTCCAGGTGTGCCTCGACGGCGTGGGTACGCTTGGTCAGGCCGCAGTCGTTGGCGATCTGGATGTTCAGGCCGGGGCGGGCGTTGAGCTCGAGGATCAACGGGCCCTTGTCCTGGTCCAGGACCATGTCGACACCGATGTAACCCAGGCCGCACAGCTCATAGCAGCCGGCGGCCAGCTTCATGAAGCCGTCCCAGTTCGGCAGTTGCACGCCGTCCACCGCATTAGTGGTGTCCGGGTGCTTGCTGATGATGTTGTTCAGCCAGGTGCCGCGCAGGGTCACGCCGGTAGCCAGGTCGACACCGACGCCGATGGCGCCCTGGTGCAGGTTGGCCTTGCCGCCGGACTGGCGGGTCGGCAAACGCAGCATGGCCATCACCGGATAGCCCATCAAGACGATGATGCGGATATCCGGCACACCTTCATAGCTGATGCTTTTGAAGATCTGGTCGGGGGTCACCCGGTACTCGATCAGGGCACGGTCGCGGTGACCGCCCAGCGAATACAGGCCGGTGAGGATGCTGGAGATCTGATGCTCGATTTCCTCGTGGCTGATGATCTTGCCCGAGACCGTGCGGTAACGGTCTTCGAAACGATCAGCCACTACCAGAATGCCATCGCCGCCAGCACCCTGGGCTGGCTTGACGACGAAGTCGTTGCGCCCGCCGATGATCTCGCCAAGTTTGTCGATCTCTTTCTCGGTGGAGATGATCCCGTACATTTCCGGCACGTGGATGCCGGCCTGGATGGCGCGCTCCTTGGTGATGATCTTGTCATCGACGATCGGGTACAGGTGGCGCTTGTTGTACTTGAGGACGTAGTCCGCATTGCGCCGGTTGATACCCATGATGCCCCGGGCCTCCAGGGCTTTCCAGGTTTTCCAGAGACCGAACATCAGGCGTCAGCCTTCACGAAAGCCTTGAAACGTACCAGCTCCGTCAGGCGGTAGCCGCGGTAGCGACCCATCGCCAGCATGAAGCCCACCAGAATCAGCAGTACCGCCGGGAAGGTGAAGACGAAGTACACCAGCTCCGGCACGCTCATCAGCAGGTGCGCCAGCGATGCGGCGAACAGGGTGCCAATGGCGACCTTCATCGCATGACCACCACCACGCTCTTCCCAGGTGATCGACAGGCGTTCAATGGTCATGGTCAGAATCACCATCGGGAACAGCGCCACCGACAACCCGCGCTCCAGGCCCAGCTTGTGGCTAAATAGGCTGATCGCGGCGATCAGCACCACCACGAAGGTCAACACCACCGACAGGCGCGGCAGCATCTGCAGCTTCAGGTGTTCGAGATAGGAACGTAGCGACAGGCCCAGCGCGGTAATCACCGTAAACAGGACAATACCAAAACCCAGCTGGGTTTCACGGAAGGCCAGGGCAATCAGTACCGGGGTGAAGGTGCCCAGGGTTTGCAGGCCGATCAGGTTACGCAGTACCAGAATCACCAGCACACCGATCGGGATCATCACCATGATCATGAAGGTCTGCTGGGTTTGCAGCGGCAGGCCGTAGAGCGAGTATTCGAGGAAGTCGGCGTCGGTGTTTTCGTCGGTCAGTTTGGCCAGGCGGATGGCGTTCATCTCGCTGTTGTTCAGGCTGAAGCTGACGTTGGCTTTTTTGCCGCCATCGACGGTGATCAGGTTGTCATCACCGGTCCACCACAGCAAACGGTCAGTAGGCAGACCTTGTTCACCGGTATCCGGGTTGAAGTACAGCCAGTCGGTACCGTTGAAGCTGCGCAGCCACAGTTCAGGTGTTTGTGGTTGGTCGGCGACCAGACGAATGGTATGGACCTTTTCCACCGGCACGTGAGCGATCGACAGCAACAAGTCGATGACCTTGGCCTTGTTCAGTGACGAGGTATCACCAGCCAACAGCAGCTTGACGTTGTCGTCATTGAGGTTGTTGACCCGCTTGATGGTTTCACTGACAAAGGTCTCGACGTCAGCCGAGTGCTGGCGGATAGGCGCCATCAGGGCTTCGGCGGCGATCTTCTCCGGGCCCTCGACGGCCAGGCTGTCGCGGAAGGTCGGGCCTTTGATCTTGGCCTTTTCGGTGCTGTAACGCTTGGTCAGGACCAGGCGGTAGTACAGGGTCTGGTTGCCGCTGGCACGGCGGGCCGACCAGGTCACCTTGCGGTTGCCGTCGACGCGGTTGACGCTCACTCCATAGTTGTTGGAGATGAAGCTCTCATTGAGGCTGACGTAGTCGCGGCTCAATGGCGGTACGAACATCTGGATCTTGACCGGGTCCTTGGGGTTGGCGACGAACTCGACTTTGGCGTCGATGTTCCACAGGTCGTCAGTTTCGTCCTCGGTCACCGGGATGCCGAGAAAGAAGATCTGATAGGCCGTGACCACGATGCCCAGTAGCACCAGTACGGTGATCAGGACTTTCAGATGAAGGGTAAGAGAGCGCATCGGGATTACTCTGCTTTGGGAGCGTCAGGGGCGCAGGCAGGTTTGCCGGCCGCGTATTTAAGGCTTGGGTCGACCAGCGCATCAAAGTGCTTGAGTGCCTCTGAGCCGATCAGCAGCGGGTACTGGAACGCGCTGCGGTCGGTCAGGTTCACTTCGATCACACGTCGGGCGGTGCCCATGCAGATGTTCAGTTCAATCACCGGGCGGGCGGTGTAGGCCTTGCCTTCGTCCGGGTTGTAATCGCCGGCGCGTCGTTTGATCTTGCTGACACGGGCCAATGGGCGTTCTATCGGATGCGCATGGGCGGCGTCAATTGCCAGGTAGAAGCGCACCCAGGATTCGCCATTACGCTTGAAGCGCTTGATGTCGCGCGCGCTGAGTGAGGCCGTCTTGGCCCCGGTATCGAGTTTGGCGGCAACCTCCAAGTCAATATCGGTGAGGCGGGCATATTCGTTAAGGCCGTACACGGTCTTTTCCGCGGCCTGGCCAACGGCGGGCAACAAAAACAGGCTGAGCAACAGTGGAAGGGGTGTAAGTCTCATAAATCCTGGCGCGGTGCTGTGCGATGTTCGGGTCAAGGCCACTGGCAGTTCTGCGCAAGCTTCCTCGTTGATCTGTCATCACCAAAGGGATGGCAAACACACTATTCGTGCCCTGTGTGGGGCGCGGCATTCTATCACGCTGGTGTGCTGGCGCCAGCGGCTGCACTCAGACAACACCGGGGGCGGTGAAGTTCGTTATTAGACGATTGTCGACAATATTGATTTTGTCTTTGACTATGCCTGCCGATTTGGCTAGTTTTGGCGTCATTGATTTCTGAGGTGTCGACAATATGCTGGACGCAGCCCAAGCCCCCGGCGCCATTACAGAGGATTCCGAAACCCTCTCGGAAAACGTCTTCCGGCGTATCCAGGCCGCTATCGTCAAGGGCGAGATCGCCCCGGGCAGCAAGATCTCCGAGCCAGAGCTGGCGCGCACCTACGGCATCAGCCGCGGGCCGCTGCGTGAGGCCATTCACCGCCTGGAAGGCCAGCGTCTGCTGGTGCGCGTGCCGCACGTCGGCGCGCGAGTAGTATCGCTGAGCCATGCCGAGCTGATCGAACTGTACGAGATCCGTGAGTCTTTGGAAGGCATGGCCTGCCGCCTGGCTGCCGAACGCATGAGCGTAGCCGAGATCGATGAGCTGCGTCGGGTACTCGACACCCATGAGCGTGATGCCACCTTCCAGGCCGGCCTTGGCTACTACCAGCAGGAAGGCGATTACGACTTTCATTACCGGATCATCCAGGGCAGCGGTAACCGCACCCTGGTGCAGATGCTTTGCGGCGAGCTGTATCAGTTGGTGCGCATGTACCGCATCCAGTTTTCCGCTACGCCCAACCGGCCACGCCAGGCGTTCGCAGAACACCACCGGATTCTCGATGCCATCGCCGACCGTGACGGCGAACTGGCCGAGCTCTTGATGCGCCGTCACATCGGCGCCTCCAAACGCAATATCGAGCGTCACTATCTCGACGCTACCAGCCCACGAGGTGAGTCATGAGTCAGAAAAGCAGTCCCGGCCAGCGTTTTCGCGATGCAGTTGCCGCCGAGCACCCGCTGCAGGTTGTCGGTGCAATCAACGCCAACCATGCACTGCTGGCCAAACGTGCCGGTTTCAAGGCTATCTACCTGTCGGGTGGCGGTGTAGCGGCAGGCTCCCTGGGCCTGCCGGACCTGGGCATCACCGGTCTGGATGACGTGCTCACCGACGTTCGTCGGATCACCGACGTCTGCGACCTGCCGCTGTTGGTCGATGTCGACACCGGTTTTGGCTCCTCGGCGTTCAACGTCGCCCGTACCGTCAAGTCGATGATCAAGTTTGGCGCTGCTGCGATCCATATCGAAGACCAGGTGGGCGCCAAGCGCTGCGGCCATCGCCCGAACAAGGAAATCGTCTCCCAGCAGGAGATGGTCGACCGCATCAAGGCGGCGGTGGACGCGCGTACCGACGACAGCTTCGTGATCATGGCGCGTACTGATGCGCTGGCCGTCGAAGGCCTGGAAGCCGCCCTGGATCGCGCTGCCGCTTGCGTAGAGGCCGGTGCTGACATGGTCTTCCCGGAAGCCATCACCGAACTGGCCATGTACAAGACCTTCGCTGATCGCATCAAGGCGCCGATCCTGGCCAACATCACCGAGTTCGGTGCCACGCCGCTGTACACCACCGAAGAGCTCGCCTCGGTCGATGTCTCGCTGGTGCTGTACCCGCTGTCGGCGTTCCGCGCCATGAACAAGGCGGCCGAGAACGTCTACGCCGCACTGCGTCGTGACGGCACGCAGAAGAACGTCATCGACACCATGCAGACCCGCATGGAGCTTTACGATGCCATTAACTACCACGCGTTCGAGCAAAGCCTCGATGCGCTGTTCGCCCAGAAAAAAGCCTGAATTGTAGGTGCGGGCTTGCCCCGCGATTAGCCAGAAATTCCATAATAAATTCAAGATCGGAGAGAAACATGGCCGAAGCAAAAGTACTCAGTGGTGCCGGCCTGCGTGGTCAAGTGGCCGGGCAAACTGCACTGTCGACCGTGGGCCAGGCCGGTGCTGGCCTGACCTACCGTGGTTACGATGTTCGTGAATTGGCCGAACATGCCGAGTTCGAAGAAGTCGCCTACCTGCTGCTCTACGGTGAGCTGCCAAGCGCGGCCCAGTTGGCCGAATACAAAGGCAAGCTGAAGACCCTGCGAGACGTACCACAAGCCTTGAAAGAAGTGCTTGAGCGCATTCCGGGCACTGCCCATCCGATGGATGTGATGCGTACCGGATGCTCGGTGCTCGGTACCCTGGAGCCGGAGCTGAGCTTCGACCTGCAGCACGACAAGACCGACCGCCTGCTGGCGATGTTCCCGGCGATCATGTGCTACTGGTACCGCTTCAGCCATCACGGTGTGCGCATCAACTGCACCAGCGATGAAGACACCATTGGTGGCCACTTCCTGCACCTGCTGCACGGCAAGAAGCCGAGCGAACTGCACGTCAAGGTGATGAACGTTTCGCTGATCCTTTACGCCGAGCACGAGTTCAACGCTTCGACCTTTACTGCCCGAGTCTGTGCTTCGACCCTGTCGGACCTGTACTCCTGCGTCACCGCCGCCATCGGTTCGCTGCGCGGCCCGCTGCATGGCGGCGCCAACGAAGCGGCGATGGAAATGATCGAGCTGTTCAAGACTCCGCAAGAAGCCATCAACGGCACCTTGGCGATGCTTGAGCGCAAAGACAAGATCATGGGCTTTGGCCATGCCATCTACAAAGAGTCCGACCCACGTAACGAAGTGATCAAGGGCTGGTCCAAGAAGCTCGCCGACGAAGTCGCTGATACCGTGCTGTATCCGGTATCCGAAGCCATCGACAAGACCATGTGGGAGCAGAAGAAGTTGTTCCCGAACGCCGACTTCTACCATGCCTCGGCGTATCACTTCATGGGCATTCCGACCAAGCTGTTCACCCCGATCTTCGTCTGCTCGCGCCTGACCGGCTGGGCAGCCCATGTGTTCGAACAGCGTGCCAACAACCGTATCATCCGTCCGAGCGCCGAGTACACCGGCGTTGAACAGCGCAAGTTCGTGCCAGTCGAACAACGCTGAGCCTGGCTTTGATGGGGTAACCCAAGAGCCTTTGCTGTTGTGGGTGCTGGCAAGGCCAGCGCCCACAAGGTTCCGGGTTGTCTGCTGAGCCGCCGACCTTACCGTGATTGAGTCCCTGTGCCATGAATACTGAATTTCGCAAGAACCTGCCGGGCACTGGCCTGGATTATTTCGACGCTCGCGCGGCTGTTGACGCGATCAAGCCCGGCGCCTACGAGCGTCTTCCCTATACCTCCCGCGTACTGGCTGAAAACCTGGTGCGCCGCTGCGACCCTGCGACCCTCAATGCGTCGCTGGGCCAACTGATCGAGCGTAAACGTGACCTCGACTTCCCCTGGTTCCCGGCGCGCGTGGTCTGCCACGACATCCTCGGCCAGACCGCGCTGGTCGACCTCGCCGGCCTGCGTGACGCCATCGCTGAAGGCGGTGGTGACCCGGCTCAGGTCAATCCGGTGGTACCGGTACAACTGATTGTCGACCACTCGCTGGCCGTCGAATGCGGTGGTTTCGACCCGCAGGCATTCGAGAAGAACCGTGCCATCGAAGACCGCCGTAACGAAGACCGCTTTCATTTCATCAACTGGACCAAGAAGGCGTTCAAGAACGTCGATGTGATCCAGCCTGGCAACGGCATCATGCACCAGATCAACCTGGAGAAGATGTCGCCGGTGATCCATGCCGAGCGTGGTCTGGCCTATCCCGATACCTGCGTCGGTACCGACAGCCACACCCCGCACGTTGATGCCCTGGGCGTGATCGCCATTGGTGTGGGCGGTCTGGAAGCCGAGAACGTCATGCTCGGCCGTGCGTCGTGGATGCGTCTGCCGGAAATCGTCGGCGTCGAGCTGTCTGGCAAGCCACAACCAGGTATCACCGCCACTGACGTTGTGCTGGCCCTGACCGAATTTCTGCGCAAGGAAAAAGTCGTTGGCGCCTACCTCGAATTCTACGGTGAAGGTGCCCGCGCCCTGACCCTGGGTGACCGTGCCACCATCTCCAACATGGCGCCGGAGTACGGTGCCACTGCGGCGATGTTCTCCATCGACCAGCAGACCATTGACTACCTCAAGCTCACTGGCCGTGAAGACCAGCAGGTCAAGCTGGTGGAAACCTACGCCAAGGTCGCCGGCCTGTGGTCTGACAGCCTGGCCAACGCTGAGTACGAGCGGGTGCTGCGCTTTGACCTGTCCAGCGTCGTGCGCAACATGGCCGGCCCGTCCAACCCGCACGCCCGTGTCGCGACCAGTGACCTGGCCAGCAAGGGCATCGCCGGCCAGTGGGACGAAGTGCCGGGGCAAATGCCGGATGGCGCGGTGATCATCGCGGCTATCACCAGTTGCACCAACACCAGTAACCCGCGCAACGTGATCGCCGCCGGGCTGTTGGCGCGCAACGCCAACAAGCTTGGCCTGGCCCGCAAACCTTGGGTGAAATCCTCGCTGGCACCGGGCTCCAAGACCGTTGCCCTGTATCTGAAGGAAGCCGGTCTCGATGACGAGCTGGAGCAGCTTGGTTTCGGTATCGTCGCCTTTGCCTGCACCACCTGCAACGGTATGTCCGGTGCGCTGGATCCGGTGATCCAGCAGGAAATCATCGACCGCGACCTGTACGCCACTGCCGTGCTTTCGGGTAACCGCAACTTCGACGGCCGTATCCACCCCTACGCCAAGCAGGCGTTCCTGGCCTCACCACCGTTGGTGGTGGCTTATGCGATTGCCGGTACCATCCGTTTCGACATTGAGAAGGATGTCCTGGGTGTGGTCGACGGCAAGGAAATTCGCCTGATGGATATCTGGCCGAGCGACGAAGAGATCGACGCCGTGGTCAAGGCGGCGGTCAAGCCGGAGCAGTTCCGCCAGGTCTACATCCCGATGTTCGCCATTGAAGAGGACACCGGTCCCAAGGTCGATCCACTGTACGACTGGCGTGAAATGAGCACCTACATCCGCCGTCCGCCATACTGGGAGGGCGCCTTGGCCGGCGAGCGCACACTCAAGGGCATGCGCCCACTGGCGGTGCTGCCGGACAACATCACCACCGACCACTTGTCGCCGTCGAACGCGATCATGCTCGACAGCGCTGCGGGTGAATACCTGGCGAAAATGGGCTTGCCGGAGGAGGACTTCAACTCTTATGCGACCCACCGTGGCGATCACCTGACCGCCCAGCGCGCGACGTTCGCCAACCCGAAATTGTTCAACGAAATGGTGCGGGAAAACGGCAAGGTCAAGCAGGGTTCGCTGGCGCGGATCGAGCCGGAAGGCAAGGTTACCCGTATGTGGGAAGCCATCGAGACCTACATGGAGCGCAAGCAGCCTCTGATCATCGTCGCTGGTGCCGACTACGGCCAGGGTTCGTCCCGTGACTGGGCGGCCAAAGGCGTGCGCCTGGCCGGTGTCGAAGCCATCGTCGCTGAAGGGTTCGAGCGTATCCACCGCACCAACCTGGTGGGTATGGGCGTGTTGCCGCTGGAGTTCAAGCCGGGCGTCAACCGCAACACCCTGGACATCGACGGCACCGAGACTTTCGACGTGGTGGGTCAGCGTACCCCGCGGGCGACCTTGATCCTGGTGATCACCCGTCACAATGGCGAGCGCCTCGAAGTGCCGGTGACCTGCCGCCTGGATACCGCCGAAGAAGTGTCGATCTACGAAGCAGGCGGAGTGCTGCAGCGCTTTGCCCAGGACTTCCTCGAGTCGGCGACCGTCTGAGGTAGCCTAAACCTGTGGGAGCCCGCTCCCACAGGCTTGTTGTCAGTGCTTAGTGTGTGTTTTTCACAGGACAAGATTCCCATGGCTCACGTACCGCAGATCAGAATTCCCGCCACCTACATCCGTGGTGGCACCAGCAAAGGCATGTTCTTTCGCCTCGACGACCTGCCTGAGCGCGCCCAGGTCCCGGGCGCTGCCCGTGACGCCCTGCTGCTGCGGGTGATCGGCAGCCCCGACCCGTATGGCAAGCAAATCGACGGTATGGGTGGCGCCACCTCCAGCACCAGCAAAACCGTGATCCTCTCGCGCAGCAGCAAGGCCGAGCACGACGTCGACTACCTGTTCGGTCAGGTCTCGATCGACAAGGCCTTCGTCGACTGGAGCGGTAATTGCGGCAACCTCTCGGCAGCGGTCGGTTCGTTCGCCATCAGCGCCGGCCTGGTCGACAGCAGTCGCGTGCCACAAAACGGTGTTGCCGTCGTGCGTATCTGGCAGGCCAACATCGGTAAGACCATCATCGCCCATGTGCCGATTACCAATGGCGAAGTCCAGGAAACCGGTGACTTTGAGCTGGACGGCGTGACCTTTCCGGCCGCCGAAGTGCAGCTTGAATTCATGGACCCGGCCGCCGATGAAGACGGCGAGGGCGGCTCGATGTTCCCTACCGGCAACCTGATCGACGATCTGGAAGTGCCTGGTGTCGGCACGCTCAAGGCAACCCTGATCAATGCCGGGATTCCGACCATCTTTATTCAGGCTGAAGCCATTGGCTATACCGGCACTGAGTTGCAAGACGCCATCAACGGCGACCCAGAAGCGCTGGCTCGATTTGAAACGATTCGTGCCTATGGTGCCGTCCGCATGGGCTTGATCGCGCACATCGATGAAGCGGCCAAGCGTCAGCACACACCAAAAGTTGCCTTTGTCTCACCACCAGCGGCTTATCAGTCGTCCAGTGGTAAAGCTGTGGCGGCGGCAGACGTTGATCTATTGGTACGCGCACTGTCCATGGGTAAGTTGCACCACGCCATGATGGGTACCGCAGCAGTGGCGATCGGTACGGCTGCGGCCGTTCCTGGCACCCTGGTCAACCTCGCCGCCGGCGGTGGCGAGCGCAGCGCCGTGCGTTTCGGTCACCCCTCGGGCACCCTGCGCGTTGGCGCCGAGGCGCGTCAGGTGAACGGTGAGTGGACGGTTACCAAAGCAATCATGAGCCGTAGCGCTCGGGTGCTGATGGAGGGCTGGGTGCGGGTACCCGGTGATGCCTTCTAACCCCTAGCGGCGCTTGGCTCCCTGTTTACCTACGTCAACAGAGAGATGTGAAATGAGTGCCAACGTTGATCTGAATAATCGTCCCGACTACGACCGGGTACTGCAGGACATCGCTGACTATGTCCTTAGTTATCAGGTCGGGTCCGCAGAGGCGCTGGCCACGGCGCGTAACTGCCTGATGGACACGCTGGGCTGCGGCCTGCTGGCGTTACGCTTCCCTGAGTGCACAAAGCACCTGGGGCCGTTGGTGCAGGGTACGCTGGTGCCACATGGCGCCAGAGTACCGGGCACCAGCTACTGCCTGGACCCGGTCAAGGCCGCCTGGGACATCGGTTGTATCGTCCGTTGGCTCGACTACAACGACACCTGGCTGGCCGCCGAGTGGGGGCATCCTTCGGACAACCTCGGCGGCATCCTTGCTGTCGCCGACCACCTTTCACAACAACGTGTGGCCAAAGGCGAGCCTCCCTTGAGCATGCGTACTGTGCTCGAAGTCATGGTCATGGCCCACGAAATCCAGGGGGTGATGGCCCTGGAAAATTCCTTCAATCGCGTGGGGCTGGATCACGTCCTGCTGGTCAAAGTGGCGTCCACCGCCGTGTGTGCCAAGCTCATGGGCGCCAACCGTGAGCAACTGCTGTCAGCCTTGTCCCATGCCTTTGTTGACGGTCACCCACTGCGCACTTATCGCCATGCACCGAACGCCGGTTCGCGTAAAAGCTGGGCGGCAGGCGACGCTACCAGCCGTGGTGTGCGTCTGGCGGATATCGCCCTGCGCGGTGAAATGGGTGTGCCCGGCGTTTTGACTGCGCCGCAGTGGGGCTTTTACGATGTGCTGTTCAGCCACACCAACAAGGACCTGGCACTCAAACCGGACGACAAGCGTGGGTTCAGCATCCGCCAAGCGTTCGCCAGTTATGTGATGGAAAATATACTGTTCAAGATTAGCTTTCCCGCTGAGTTCCATGCCCAGACGGCTTGCGAAGCTGCGGTAATCCTGCACCCGCAAGTGCGCAATCGCCTGCATGAAATCGAGCGGATCGTCATTACCACCCATGAGTCGGCGATCCGTATCATCTCCAAGGTCGGTCAACTGGCGAACGCCGCCGACCGTGATCACTGCATCCAGTACATGACGGCGGTGCCGTTGATCTTCGGCAATCTGGTCGCTGAGCAGTATGAGGATGAATTCCATGCTGCCCACCCGATCATCGATCGCTTGCGCGAGAAGATGGAAATCGTCGAAGAGCCGCGTTTCACCCGTGAATACCTGGAGGCCGACAAACGCTCGATCGCCAACGCCGTGCAGGTGTTTTTCAATGACGGGTCCAGCACCGAGCAAGTGGTGGTGGAGTACCCGATTGGTCATCGCCGGCGTCGCGCCGAAGGTATTCCATTGCTGGAGGAGAAGTTCAAAGCCAATCTGGCGACCCGCTTTGCCGGGCAGCGGGTGAGCGAGATTTTTGCCTTGTGCAAGGATCAGGCGGCGCTGGAAGCAACAGCAGTGCATCGTTTTGTTGATTTGTTTGTGATCTGAAGGGCCTTATTGCCAGCAAGGCTGGCTTCTGCAGTGAGCTGCCTGTAAAGCAGGCCCAATAAAAAACCCCGCCGAAGTGGCGGGGTTTTTTCACGCTAAGTCAGCTTACGCTTGCACAACCGGGATATTGGCGTTGGCAGCGGCTTCACGGAACTCGGCGATCTGGTCGAAGCTCAAGTAGCGATAAACGTCGGCAGCCATGCTGTCGATGTTCTTCGCGTACTCCATGTACTCTTCGACGGTTGGCAGCTTGCCCAGGATCGAGGCAACAGCAGCCAGCTCAGCAGAGGCCAGGTAGACGTTGGCGCCATCACCCAGACGGTTCGGGAAGTTACGGGTCGACGTCGACACAACCGTCGAGTTCGCCGCGACGCGTGCCTGGTTACCCATGCACAGCGAGCAGCCCGGCATTTCCATGCGCGCGCCAGCTTTGCCGTAGATACCGTAGTAGCCTTCTTCGGTCAGCTGGTGAGCGTCCATCTTGGTTGGCGGCGATAGCCACAGACGGGTCGGAATCGAGCCCTTGACCTTGTCCAGCAGCTTACCGGCAGCGCGGAAGTGACCGATGTTGGTCATGCACGAACCGATGAACACTTCGTCGATCTTCTCGCCCTGAACGGTCGACAGCAGGCGCGCGTCGTCTGGGTCGTTCGGCGCGCAGAGCACAGGCTCTTTGACGTCGGCCAGGTCGATTTCGATGATCTCGGCGTATTCGGCGTCCTTGTCGGCTTCCAGCAGTTGCGGGTTGGCCAACCAGGCTTCCATCGCTTGAGCGCGACGTTCCATGGTGCGGGCATCGCCGTAGCCTTCGCTGATCATCCAGCGCAGCAGGGTGATGTTCGACTTCAGGTACTCGGCAACGGCTTTCTCTGGCAGCTTGATGGTGCAGCCGGCAGCCGAACGCTCAGCCGAGGCGTCAGACAGTTCGAACGCTTGCTCGACAGTCAGCTCGTCCAGGCCTTCGATTTCCAGGATGCGGCCGGAGAAGGCGTTGATCTTGCCTTTCTTCTCGACGGTCAGCAGGCCGTTCTTGATGCCGTAGTAAGGGATGGCGTGAACCAGGTCGCGCAGGGTGATGCCCGGTTGCAGTTTACCCTTGAAGCGCACCAGTACCGACTCCGGCATGTCCAGTGGCATGACGCCAGTGGCAGCGGCGAAGGCGACCAGGCCGGAACCGGCCGGGAAGGAGATGCCGATCGGGAAACGGGTGTGCGAGTCACCACCGGTACCGACGGTGTCCGGCAGCAGCATGCGGTTCAGCCAGCTGTGGATGATGCCGTCGCCTGGACGCAGGGACACGCCGCCACGGGTGCGGATGAAATCCGGCAGGGTGTGGTGGGTGTTGACGTCGATCGGCTTTGGATAGGCCGCGGTGTGGCAGAACGACTGCATGACCAGGTCAGCAGAGAAGCCCAGGCACGCCAGGTCTTTGAGTTCATCACGGGTCATAGGACCGGTGGTGTCCTGGGAGCCAACGGTGGTCATCTTCGGCTCGCAGTAGGTGCCAGGACGAACGCCCGTCACGCCGCAAGCCTTGCCGACCATCTTCTGTGCCAGGGTGTAGCCTTTGCCGGTGTCGACAGGCTGCTCAGGCTTTTTGAACAGATCGGAAACCGGCAGACCCAGCTCGGTACGAGCCTTGTCGGTCAGGCCACGGCCAACGATCAGCGGGATACGGCCGCCAGCGCGGACTTCGTCGAGCAGCACCGGGGTCTTCAGTTCGAAGGTGGTGATGACTTCGTCGGTACCGTGCTTGCAGACTTTGCCAGCGTGCGGGTAAACGTCGATGACGTCGCCCATGTTCAGGTTCGATACGTCGAACTCGATCGGCAGGGCGCCGGCGTCTTCCATGGTGTTGTAGAAGATCGGAGCGATTTTCGAGCCGAAGCAGAAGCCGCCAGCGCGCTTGTTCGGAACGTACGGGATGTCGTCGCCGAAGAACCACAGCACCGAGTTGGTCGCGGATTTACGCGAGGAACCGGTACCGACCACGTCACCGACGTAGGCCACCGGGAAGCCTTTGGCTTTGACTTCTTCGATCTGCTTGAGCGGGCCAATGGCGCCTTGTTGCTCAGGCACGATGCCGTCACGGGCCATTTTCAGCATGGCCAGGGCGTGCAGCGGGATGTCTGGGCGCGACCAGGCGTCCGGGGCAGGGGACAGGTCGTCGGTGTTGGTTTCGCCAGGGACCTTGAACACGGTCAGGCTGTATTTGTCAGCGATGGCTGGCTTGCTGGTGAACCACTCACCGGCGGCCCAGGATTCCAGTACGGCTTTGGCGTGGGCATTGCCCGCCTTGGCTTTTTCGGCAACGTCGTGGAAGGCGTCGAACATCAGCAGGGTGTGCTTGAGTTGTTCGGCGGCGACGGCGGCCAGTTCAGCGTCATCCAGCAGTTCGACCATGGTGGCGATGTTGTAGCCGCCCTGCATGGTGCCCAGCAGCTCGACGGCACGCTTCTTGTCGATCAGCGGGGAAGTGGCTTCGCCTTTGGCGATAGCAGAGAGGAAACCGGCCTTGACGTAGGCCGCTTCGTCCACTCCTGGTGGAACGCGATTGGTGATCAGGTCGACGAGGACTGCTTCTTCGCCAGCAGGGGGGTTCTTCAGCAGCTCGACCAGGCCTGCGGTTTGTTCGGCGTTAAGCGGCTGGGGCACGATACCCTGGGCGGCACGCTCTTCGATGTGTTTGCGGTAGGCTTCAAGCACAGTTATTACCCTCATCAGTGGTCCCAAATGGGTGTCCGGGACGCTCATCCAGAAATTCCAACACCCATGCGCAATACGGCTTCTTGGGCCGCGTAGCCAGGGTTGGAGGAAATCCTTACAGAAGCTGTTTTCAAAGTTTTACGCCTGTAGAACGGAGGCTGATGAGGGCTGGCGCGGGATATGCGACAGGCGAATATCCCGGGCCAACGCCGTTCTACCGGATTAACTGTGCTCGTGACGCTTTGAAAACAGCTTCTAACGGACATTGGCGCCTTAAAAAGGCCGGGTGATTCTACGGTAAAAACTGGATAAAGGTAAGGCGGGTGCGATGACTTTAGCGGGTGACCCCCGTTAGACAAAGGGCTAACATGGCAGCCTGTTCCACCGCCCAGCTATCGATTTTTTCATGTCCAATCAGTCAATTAAAACGCCTTGTGTCGGCCTCTGTTCCACGGTTTACGGGGACTTGGTGTGCCGTGGCTGCAAGCGTTTTCATCATGAAGTGATCAACTGGAACGGCTACAACGACGATGAAAAGCGTGCGGTGTGGCTGCGCCTGGAGCAATTGCTGGTGCAGGTCATGGTCGCCAAACTTGAGGTCTTTGATGCCACACGTCTGCGTCTGCAGCTGGAGCAGCGCAAGATCCGCTTCGTCCCGCACCAGTCCGAATATTGCTGGGCGTATCAGCTGATCGCCCGTGGCGCGCGGGTTATCCGCGATGTTGAGGCCTATGGCATGGTGTTGTTGCCGGAGTTTCGCGACTGGGAATTGCCGCAGTTGCGCGATGCCATTGATCGGGAATTTTTCTTGCTGTCGGAAGCCCATTACCAGCGCTACATCGCGCCGGGGTTTCTCAAGGATGCTTTGGGTTGAGACGATAGCGGGGCAAGTCGACTTGCCCCGCGATGAGGTCGTCAGCCCTGCGCCAGCTCAGTCAGGTGCACCTTCACTTCTTCCGTCTTGAGTACCAGCACATCGCATTCCAGCGAATCGAGCACGACCTCGGCGGTGTTGCCGATCAGCGCCCCGGAAATCCCGGTGCGGGCCACGGTGCCAATCACCGTCACCACCGCATCGTATTTGCTGGCGGTGTAAGGGATCAGTACATCTGCCGGGCCTTCGGCCACATGCAGGCGCTCGTCCTTGATATCGAACTCGGCCTGGAATGCGCTGCATTCTTCGCGGTAACGCTGTTCGATGGTTTCCTTCAATTGATAGACCGGATCGGCTGCCGACAGCATCGGTGAGGGGTGGGCGCTGATGACATGCAGGTTGCCTTTGGCCAGGTTGGCGATCTCATAACCGTGGTCGATGATGTTTCTGTGCAGCAGGCGATGCGCCTCGTCATGGTTGCCGACATCCACTGCGGCGAGAATCACGCCGCCGGTCCATGGCCGTTCGGTCTTGACCATTAGCACCGCGCAAGGGCACTGGCGCAGCAGCTTCCAGTCGGTTGGGGTGAGCAGGGCCCGTTTGAGGGGGTTGTCCGGGCGGTGCTCTTTGATCACCAGGTCACAGCCTTCGGCTTGCTGCACAGCGATGATCGATTCGTGCAGGGTGTCGTGCCAGGCCTGCTCATGGGTCACATTGTCAAAGCCATCGTCATGCAGTTGGCTGGCCAGCAAGCTGAGCAGGGCACTGTGGTCATGTTTTTTGTCGCACATCAACAGGTGCAAGCGCGTGCCGGTGGCGCCGGCAATCAGTTTGGCCCGGGTCAGTGCACGACTGTGGGCGTGTTCGGGGTCGAGTACCACCAGGATGCTGCGTACTTCTTGCATGAGCGTGAACTCCCTTCAGATTTGGCGACCGATGCCTGACTATAGTCGCCGCCAAGTGCTATGGGGGTTGATACATATCAAAGCATAGTCACTGGTGATCGCCGCTGCCGCCGGTATAATCGCCGCTCTTGCCGTTGCCCTGCCTGTTTTGTGAGCCTATGTCCCTTATTCCTGAAATTGAAGCGTTCCTTGGTTGCCGTACGCCTGATGCCTGGGTCCAGGCGGCCCTTGCCGACCAGGAAACCCTGTTGATCGACCACAAGAACTGCGAGTTCAAGGCTGCCAGCACGGCGTTGAGCCTGATGGCCAAGTACAACACGCACGTGGACCTGATCAACATGATGTCGCGCCTGGCGCGCGAAGAACTGGTGCACCACGAGCAGGTGATGCGTCTGATGAAGCGCCGCAAGATCGCCCTGCGCCCGCTCTCGGCTGGGCGTTATGCCTCGGGATTGCGCCGAGTAGTGCGGACCCACGAACCGGTCAAGCTGGTCGACACCCTGGTGGTTGGCGCCTTCATCGAAGCGCGCAGTTGCGAGCGGTTTGCTGCGCTGGTGCCGCATCTGGATGAGGAGCTGGGCAAGTTCTATCATGGCCTGCTCAACAGTGAGGCCCGGCACTATCAGGGGTATCTCAAGCTGGCGCATCAATACGGTGACGCGGCGGATATCGAACGGGTGGTGGAAAAGGTCAGGGTGGTCGAAGCCGAACTGATCAGCAGCCCGGATGAAGAGTTTCGTTTCCATAGTGGCATTCCTGCCTGATTACTCCAGGCAGGCCCATCAATGTAAGCCTGCTGCCTTGCACGCCTCGACAAACGTCGAGGCTTTTTTGTCCATTGCCTCTTTGACTATCTGATTGGCTTTCAATAAGGCTGCGCTTGGCTTTGCCCACTGCTCCGGAGGCAGCGGCTCGGACCATGCCAGTACGGACTCCGGTAATCTCGGACGGCCCTTTCGATGGCCCCATTCAGCAAGCAGGTAAGGCATTTTCCAGAACACCAGTACTCGGCGGATGTACCAGAATCGCAAGGGCCATGGGCTGCGTTTGGGATAGCCAAACCTCTCACGCTCCTTGGCAGAAAGATCGGCGCCCACGTCGTTCATATGGCACCTTCTGCGCGCGTCTTCACGTTCGAGTTCAAAGGTGTGCAGCCCTTCGTAGGGTTTGAGCCGATCACCCGTTGCAATCAATCCCATGGCGGCAAGCATCGGGTTCGGCGTATCCACCAATTGACCGTCTTCCATGTAATTACGAATCGACGTCCACATTCCCAGTGAATGGGCGTCGCTGGGCTGCGGCAGCAGCAGGAACTGTACGGTGTCTTGCTCCTCATCCTCCAGGCCCATGCCCAAGCTGTACTGCCGGGTCGCACCATAGCTGGTGACGCCCTGGGTATTGGCTACCCAGGCGACCACACTTTCCCAAGGTACGATCAAGACCCGATGGGTTTTGGAGTCGACGTAGCAGACTTCGCGGCGTTGGCGGTTGAAGCGGACGGGGTAGGTTTTGGCGGTCTCGTTAACACTCGAAACCATTCCGTATACGTAGGCGCCAAATGGGAGAATGCCCAAAAGCGTATATCCAGAAAATACCTGGACGGCCATTGCTAGATCTTTAAATGGTGTAGGGAAGTTCTCAGGGTAGAAAACTACTCCATAGGTGATGATGAGGACAGGTGCGATAAATGCAGAAAACAAGAGCATCCAAATTCCGGCAGCTAATATCTTCCCCTGCTCAACCATTCCCCGGTTACTACCACCCAACTCCAGATAGGTATCGTTCATCTGCGAAAAGTTGCGACGAGATGATTGGGACTGACCTGTGTATACGGGCAAGGGCGACAGAAACAGGGTTTCGTTCAATCCCTTGACCCGAACTTCACCGGCACGAGGTCGCTGACTGCGAATGTCTGGTGCAGGTTCGGTGGCAACGCTTTTGTTTTTGCGTCTGAACATTCCCTTAAACATCCCCCTTCAGCACCCCGCCCATTGACGCGCCATCACTGTAAGCCCGCTGCCTTGCACGCCTCGACAAAGGTTACGCCCTTTTTGTCCATCGCCTCTTTGACGACCTGATTGGCTTTCAGCAAGGCTGCGCTTGGCTTTGCCCACTGCTCCGGTGGCAGCGGCTGTGACCATGCCTGCACGGATTCCGGCAATGTCGGACGCCCCTTTCGATGGCCCCATTCGGCAAGCAGGTAAGGCATTTTCCAGAACACCAGCACTCGGCGGATGTACCAGAATCGCAACGGCCATAGGGATCGCTTGGAATAGCCATAGCGCTCTCGCTCCTCGGCTGTTAAATGCTCTCCTCCATCATCTAACGAGCCCAGCGCGCGAGCGTCTTCGCGCTCGACTTCGAAGGTGTGTAGCCCCTCGTAAGGTTTGAGCCGGTCTTCGCTCGGGGTCAGACCTGCCAAGGCCATTATCGGGCTCGGCGTATCCACCAATTGACCGTCTTCCATGTAGTTGCGGATCGACGCCCACATTCCCAGTGAATGGGCGTCGCTGGGCTGCGGCAGCAGAAGGAACTGCACGGTGTCTTGCTCCTCATCCTCCAAGCCCATGCCCAAGGTGTACTGACGGGTCGCGCCATAGCTGGTGACGCCCTGGGTATTGGCTACCCAGGCGACCACACTTTCCCAAGGTACGATCAAGACCCGATGGGTTTTGGAGTCGACGTAGCAGACTTCGCGGCGTTGGCGGTTGAAGCGGACGGGGTAGGTTTTGGCGGCCTCGTAGACGCTAGAGATCATTCCGTATACGTAGGCGCCGATCGGAAGAATGGAAAGAAGCGAGACGCTGATACTAACCTGCAAAAACATAAACAAGTCGTACCAAGGATCACTGAAATTTTCTGGATAGAAGAGCACCCCACACATAATCACTAAGCTTGGCATTATGAAAGCCAAAAATATAGGAATCCAAATTCCTGTGGCCAGTATTTTTCCCTGCTCAACCATTCCTCGGTTACTACCCCCCAACTCCAGATAGGTATCGTTCATCTGCGAAAAGTTGCGACGAGACGATTGGACCTGACCTGTGTATACGGGCAAAGGCGAAAGAAACAGGGTTTCGTTCAATCCCTTGACCCGGACTTCACCGGCACGAGGCCGCTGACTGCGAATGTCTGGTGCAGGTTCGGCGGCGGCTTTGCCTTTGCGTTTGAACAGTTTGCTAAACATCGACAGTCGCCAAGTCGTCTCTGATGAACAGCCTGAAAGAGGCCTTGCCTGTTCCAGGGGGCATGCTCTCTTCCGAGTCAAGTCGATAGGTCCCCTTGGCCATGATGCTCACACCATAAGAGCGACTGATGTACAGGTTACGCAGCACAAAGGTGGTTGGGTGGAGTACCTCGCGCTCGGCGTCCAATTGGTAGGCGATGGTGAAGGCCAGGGCAAAACTTGAAGTTTGCTCGCAATTATTGATCGGCAAATGCAGCGTCAGTGCTTGTTGCCCTTCACTGACGACGATGAAACGCGTGGCCCATATGGCAGTGCGTTCTTGCCAGCTCACCGGCGGCAGGTTGCGCCTGTACGGCTGGTGTACGTAGTTATCACGGACCTGTTCGTAGGCTTGTAGCTGTAACTTGCGCTGGTCCATTTCCTGAGTGCTGATGCCAGGCAGCACCAGCTTCAAGTAGGTTTGTTTTTCATCGCGGATCAGTTCACAGGTTGGCTTTTGCACGACCTTCGCCAGTTCACTCCACTCGTCTTGCAGGCTGCGGTGCCTGGATTTGTTGCCCCAGGTGCTGGTTTCCATCCACGCTTGCAGATCACTCAAATTGAAGTAGTTGTACAACCCCTCACCGACCAGTTGCAGGGCGGTGGCGATCAGGCCTATCAGGTTGGCGCGTGCACCGATGGCCAAAAGCCGTGGACTGGCTTCTGCCCACGCTAAAGCCCGGAGTTCGGTCGGTGTTTTCAGGATGTTCTTGATGATGGAGCCCGTGTGCTTGGCAGCCCAGGTGTTAGTGCCAACCAATATCCCATCGCCGGTAATCTGCACAGTTGTAGCACCCAGCCCCTTGTAATTGCCTTTAGCCAAGGCTCTACCCCATTGCAAAGAGTGTTTGCCCAAGTCGATTGAGGCTGCTAGACCAGTAGATACATACGTCCCTAATCCCGCAATCCCGCTCCATCGACCCAAACGGCTCATGGTGTTTAGCTTTCCAGCAGCACTTTCCATCTGTTCGATATGCGCTTGAAAAAGCGTAACCGACAACCCTTGCACAGCTGCAAAGCCAGCTGCAGTCACTCCAATTAAAGATTCGGTGAAAACTAAATAATTTCCTAAAGAGCGCTTGTCATTTTTCAGGAGAGTAAAGAGTCCATCAATAAACTTCTGCCCCTGTATCACAAACAACGCCAACGCAATCCCATCGCCTTTCGACTTCACCGCCCCCAGCAGCGGCTTGTTAAAGGTTCCAGTGGCCCGGAAGTCCCGCGCGGTCCTGGTCATCTCTGCACGCAACTGCGGATCCAGGCCATCGATCACCGTGCCAATTTGCGCCGGGCTGTTGCCACCGACGGTCAAGGCACCCCCAAGTCGCTCTTCCAGGGGCACCAGTGCGCTTTTCAGCAGGTTGATACGCTGGTTATAGGCCGCTTCGCTGCCAGGCGATGCATGCCCTGTGGATTGCCACACCAATTCGCGGTTGCGCAGCCGATAGATTTCCTTGAGCTGACTGCGCAGATTCATCGATTGCTCACGGGCCTGATTGAACGCGGTAATTTCTGCTACCGAGGCAGCGCGCAGCGTCAGGCCCTGACGAGAAAACTCGCGCAGCAGTTGCAATCGCGCTGGGGCCCCGATATGACGAATGTAGCCATTGGGATCGATGTTTTGCGCCCGTTTTAAGCTGTCATGAGCCCTTTCCAGTTGATCAGCGATTTTCAACTGATGCGCAGGGATGTAGGCCTCCTCGAGCATGCTCTGCAAACCCATGAACTGAGTATTCAGTTTGGTGTAATTGGGCAGGCGTTTGATCATCAAGTTGTGGAATTGATTGCTCAAGACATTGACGTTATTGGTGCTTTGCGCAACATCCAGCACCTTGACGGTGAAGCTGCTCAAGTCCGCCAGTTTTTTTGCAATGTCGATTTGCTCTGCCAGGCTCAAGGTGTCGAGCCCAGGCACCACCGTCAACAGGTCGGACGCCAGGTAGGCGGCCAGTTTTTCTGCGGCATTTTGGTCCGCGCACATCGCCGCCACGCAAACGAACTCGGTTTCCAGACGGTGCTTGATCTGTGCGTCGAGTGTGAAGTCGTAGTACCAGGCCGCACCGTGGAACAGGCCAGCGGTGAACAGGTTGAGGCGATCGTCGCGTATGGATTGCAGGCGGGCATGCCAGTGACTCAGCAGGTTTTGCTGCGCCAGGACAAAGGCTTGCATTTCGGCCCGCTTGACCAGGTCGTCGATACCGCGCTGACCGATGTCCTTGCCGTGCAGCGCGTGCCAACTCTCCAGGCTAAGTGTGTTGAGGGCATCCTGGTGTTTTTGATAGAGCGCAGCTCCCAGCGCGTCTTTCATGTCGATAAAGGCACGGGCATAGACATTGTCCTCGGCCGCTTTTCGCCAGTGCTGTTCGCTACCGAAGATGCCCGGTGCCGGATGTTCGTGCCGGACCGTTAGAAACTCAAAAATTCTCGATTGCTGGTACCTTGTGGTGTCATCCTTCAGCGCGCGAATGGCCGAGTCGGTCTCGCTCTGCGCCGCCAAGCGTGCGGTATTGACGGTGTACAAGGACTGGATGTAAGTACCACTGAGGTACTGGGCCTGGCGCGTGTCGTCAGCACTCCACTGATCGATCCAGTCGGCCACTTTCAGTTGGGCGGCGGCCAGGTCGCGCATCACGCCAATGTCGTCGCGCAGCACCAGAAACAGGTAATCGTCCTGGTAAGCACCGAGTACTTTACTGGTCAGTGCTTCAATTTCCGTGTCCTGGAACAACGGCTGCTCTTCCCAGTGGTAGGGCTGTGTCTCTTCAGGGTTGGCGCCGTCGGGAAAGGCTTTGGACGCTGGCCGTTGGCTGGCGCCTGCCGCGTCGGGCGGCTGGGCGTTTTCCGCCACTTCCGCCAGCCATTTGTCTGCCTGTGGTTTGCTTAACAGGTTGGCACCGCCGCGCAGCGGGCAGGCACTCTGCAGGTCGACCCGCTGCATCAAGCGTTGGCGTTCGTCCCTGGAGGTGAGCACTTGCGCGCACTTGAAGGCCGTCCACTGAATTTCGCAGTAGCAGGCGTACAAGGTGTGATCACGTTTAAACACCAAGTGCGGTTCGCCGACAGCGCTGGTGCGTGTGTCACTGGCAACCTCCTGGCCGTTCCAGAGCAACTTGCTGATCTGGCCTTTTTCAATGCTGTACTCATGCAGATAACCGCTGGTGTCGTCGATGATGTACAGATACCCATCACGCAACAGGCGGATGCCCAACGGCTGGCTCTGTAGTTTGAATGGCATGGACAGCTCAGCGGCAGGATCGAGGTGCTCGACCAAGCCGTAGCGCAGCGACAGCAACTGCACTTTCGTATTCATCAAAGGACACACCCCGAGAGGAGCACGTGCGTCCTTGATGCTTTTGGCCATGGCGGCAGTATTGGCGCTGATCTTGGGGGGGTGTTGAACAGTCACAGCAGGCGTCCTTGTCGGTCAGCGGCCTAGCGTTCGGAGAAATTGTGCTGGAAGCGGTGATAACTCCCGGAAAAGCTACCAAGAGCGGCCAAAATTTGATGTCAGACGCTTCCGAAAATGTGCCTGTATTTGCATATTGTCGGTTAATGGGCCAACGCAAAGCCTGCTCCCACATACCAAGCAAGCTAATTAATGCCTTGACGCTAGCTGCTTAAGCAGTAACATTATGTTACTAACTGCTTAAGCAGGTATTGCCTTCATGCCGCATTACACCCCGGAAAACTTCCAGTCCTGCACCCTCGGCTTGCTCCTGGGGCGCGCCGCGCTGGTCAAAGACCGCATTCTCGACAGTCACCTGCAAGCGTTCAGCGTCACCGCCGCACAGTTCAAGGTGCTGATCATCGTTGCCCAGTTCGGTGTCGATACCCCAGCCGAACTGTGCCGTTACCTGGCCTTGGACAGTGGCTCGATGACGCGCATGCTCGATCGCCTGGAACAGAAAGACTTGCTGCTGCGCCGCCGCTGCCCCGATGACCGCCGTCAGGTACGCCTGGCATTGAGCGAGGAGGGTCAGAAGCTTGCCGATCAGTTGCCGCACATCGGCGCCGGCGCCATGAACGAATTGCTCGGTGTCCTTTCTCCCGAAGAGCTGGCCAGCCTGGAAGGGCTGTTGAGTAAAGTCCTGCTGGCTGCCGGCGACAGCCTGACCGCGTTGCGCCTCGATGTGGCCAACCAGCACAAGGCTGTCGCGCAGCCCTGTGCCCCAGAAACTCAGTAGGTATTGACCATGGCCATTGCCAATTCCCCGGACACCGACGCTTCAGCGCAGGACCTCAACAACCGCCGCAAGCGTAAAACCTGGTTGCTCGGCCTGGCCCTGCTGATTGTGGTCGGCGGTGGCGCGGTGTGGGCCTGGCATGAGCTGTACGGGCGCTGGAACGAAGAAACCGACGACGCCTATGTCAACGGCAACGTGGTGGAAATAACCCCCTTGGTGACCGGAACCGTGATCAGCATTGGTGCCGATGACGGCGATCTGGTTCACGCCGGCCAGGTGCTGATTGAATTCGACCCCAGTGATGCCGAAGTCGGCCTGCAAGCGGCTCAGGCCCAGCTGGCACGGGCGGTGCGCCAGGTGCGTGGCTTGTATAGCAACGTAGACGGCATGAAGGCCCAGGTGGGCGCGCGTCAGGCTGAGCAGACCAAGGCCCAGGAAAACTACAACCGACGCAAGACCCTGGCCGCTGGCGGGGCGATTTCCCTGGAAGAACTGTCCCACGCCCGTGATGACCTGGCTTCGGCGCAGAGTGCGCTGATCAATGCCAAGCAGCAGCTCAACACTACTTCTGCGTTGGTCGATGACACTGTCGTCTCCTCGCATCCACAAGTCATGGCGGCCGCTGCCGACCTGCGTCAGGCATACCTGGCTGCGGCGCGCACCACTCTGGTGGCACCGGTCACCGGCTACGTCGCCAAACGCACCGTTCAGTTGGGGCAGCGCCTGCAGCCGGGCACTGCGACCATGGCGGTGATCCCCCTGGACCAGCTCTGGATCGACGCTAACTTCAAGGAGACCCAGCTGCGTCACATGCGCATTGGCCAGCCAGTGGACATCGTTGCCGACCTGTATGGCAGCGAGGTCAAGTACAGCGGCACCATCGACAGCCTCGGTGCCGGTACCGGTAGCGCTTTCGCCCTGTTGCCGGCGCAGAATGCCACCGGCAACTGGATCAAGATCGTCCAGCGGGTGCCGGTGCGTATTCATATCAATGCCGAACAACTGGCAGCTCACCCGCTGCGCATTGGTCTGTCGACGCAGGTTACGGTCGATCTGCATGACCAGAGCGGCCCTGTGTTGGCGCAGTTGCCGCCGCAAAAGGCATCGTTCGCGACCCAGGTATACGACCGTCAGTTGGTCGAGGCCGATGCGATGATCACACGGCTGATCCATGACAACAGCGAAGGCCCCAGCAAGACGGCGCAGCGATGAGCAACAGCGCGTCATTCAGCCCGCCGAGCCTGCTGCTGACCACCATCGGCCTGTCGCTGGCGACCTTCATGCAGGTGCTCGATACCACCATTGCCAACGTCGCCTTGCCGACCATTGCCGGCAACCTGGGGGTGAGTGTCGAGCAGGGCACCTGGGTTATCACGTCCTTTGCGGTGAGCAACGCCATTGCCTTGCCGCTGACCGGCTGGCTGAGCCGGCGTTTCGGTGAGGTGAAGCTGTTTATCTGGGCCACGCTGCTGTTCGTGCTGGCCTCGTTTCTCTGTGGTATTGCCCGTTCGATGCCGGAACTGGTGGGGTTTCGTGTGCTGCAGGGTATCGTTGCCGGCCCGTTGTACCCGATGACCCAGACACTGTTGATCGCCGTCTACCCACCGGCCAAGCGCGGCATGGCCCTGGCCTTGCTGGCGATGGTCACGGTGGTGGCGCCGATTGCCGGGCCGATCCTCGGCGGCTGGATCACTGATAGCTACAGCTGGCCGTGGATCTTTTTCATCAACGTGCCGATTGGCCTGTTCGCTGCAGCGGTCGTGCGCCAGCAGATGCGCACCCGTCCGGTCACGACCCAGCGTCAGCCCATGGACTACATCGGTCTGCTGTGCCTGATCATCGGTGTCGGCGCCTTGCAGATCGTCCTGGACAAAGGCAACGATCTGGACTGGTTCGAGTCGAACTTCATTGTCGTTGGCAGTTTGATTTCGCTGGTATTTCTGGCTGCCTTCATCATCTGGGAACTGACCGACAAGCACCCGGTGGTCAACCTGCGATTGTTTGTGCACCGTAATTTTCGCATCGGCACCATTGTGCTGGTGGGCGGCTATGCCGGCTTTTTCGGCATCAATCTGATTCTGCCGCAATGGTTACAGACGCAGATGGGCTATACGGCTACCTGGGCCGGGCTGGCTGTCGCCCCGATCGGCTTGCTGCCCGTGCTGATGTCACCTTTCGTCGGCAAGTATGCGCATAAATTCGACCTGCGCCTGTTGGCGGGGATCGCCTTTCTGGCTATCGGCACCAGTTGTTTCATGCGCGCAGGCTTCACCAATGAAGTGGACTTCCAGCATATCGCCCTGGTGCAACTGTTCATGGGGATCGGCGTGGCACTGTTTTTCATGCCGACTTTGAGCATCCTGCTCTCCGACCTGCCGCCGCATCAGATCGCCGATGGTTCGGGCCTGGCCACTTTTCTGCGGACGCTGGGCGGCAGCTTTGCCGCTTCGTTGACCACCTGGATCTGGATTCGCCGTGCTGACCAGCATCATGCCTATTTAAGTGAAAGCATCAGCACCTATGAGCCCGCCACGCGTGAAGCGCTCAAGCAACTGGGTGGGGCGAGCGGGCAGTCCTATGCGCAGCTGGAGCGAATGCTCAGCAGTCAGGCGTACATGATGTCGACGGTGGATTACTTCACCCTGATGGGTTGGGTGTTTGCCGGGCTGATATTGCTGGTATGGCTGGCCAAGCCGCCATTTGCGGCCAAGGCAGCACCAGCATCGGCGGGGCACTGAGGGCCGTGAGAGCGGATGAGTCCGCTCCCGCAGCGCTCAATCAGGGAAACGCAAACGGCTGCAACTGAAATCCTTGCTCATCCACTTGCAACGCCCAACCTTGCCTGTCCCAATCGCCCAGCACGATACGCCGTGCCGGCTGATCATCGACCACCAATTTATGAATCGCCGGCCGGTGAGTATGGCCGTGCACCAGCGTACGCACGCCGTGTTCAGCCATGACCCGCGGCACTTCTTCCGGCGTCACGTCGACAATGTCATTGGCTTTCATCCGCGTCTGCGCCCGGCTTTCGCTACGCAGCTTGCGCGCAAGCTTCTGGCGTGTGCTCAGCGGCAGGTGCCGCAGAATCCACAAGCTCAGAGGATTGCGCAGGTAACGACGCATTTTCATGTAGGCCAGGTCCAGCGTGCACAAGCTGTCGCCATGCATCAGCAGGACCCGCTCACCGCCCAGCTCCACGACGCTTGGGTCGCGCAGCAAGGTACAGCCGGCGGCCTGGCAGAAGGCCTCACCAAGCAGGAAGTCGCGGTTGCCATGCATCAGGTAGACCTGCGTGCCACTGTCGCTCAAGGCGCGCAGCGCCTGGCAGATCGTAGTCTGGAACGGCGTCATGGCATCGTCGCCGATCCAGGCCTCGAAAAAGTCACCGAGGATGTACAACGCCTCGGCGTGCCGCGCGCGACCGTCGAGCAGATCAAGAAACGCCCGGGTAATGTCCGGGCGTTCTTCTTGCAGGTGCAGATCAGAGATCAGCAGTATCACTCAATGATCTCGGCTTTCTCGATGATCACGTCGTCGGTTGGCACGTCCTGGTGACCAGACTTGGAGCCGGTGGAAACGCCTTTGATCTTGTCGACAACGTCAGTGCCGGCGGTGACTTTGCCGAATACCGCATAGCCCCAGCCCTGAACGTTCTTGCCGCTGTGGTTGAGGAAGCTGTTGTCAGCGACGTTGATGAAGAACTGCGCCGAAGCCGAATGCGGCTCCATGGTGCGGGCCATGGCGATGGTGTACTTGTCGTTGCTCAGACCGTTGTCAGCTTCGTTCTGGATGCTTGGACGCTTGTCTTTCTTTTCTTTCATGCCTGGCTCGAAACCGCCGCCCTGGATCATGAAGTTGCCGATGACGCGGTGGAATACGGTGTTGCTGTAGTGGCCAGCGTTTACGTATTCGATGAAGTTGGCCACGGTGATCGGGGCTTTCTCGGCGTTCAGTTCGATGACGATGTCACCGTGATTGGTGGTCAATTTGACTTGGGTCATGCTCAAATTCTCGCTATTCAAGGCATTGGAAAATAGTTCGCGCAGTATCGCGATACACACCTGACGCACAGTCTACAGCCCGCGATACGTGATTCGCGGCAGTTTTTTCGCGTTGCCAGGCGAATATCGCGCCAGTTTGTCGGCCCGATGCTGTCGGCAGCTCGACCGCTTCGGCTATGATAAGCGCTTTGATTCAGTCGGCCTACCCAGGCCGTGTACCCGTATTTCAAGGATCCTATGAGCAAGCCCACTGCCGACACCGCTCCCAACGCCGCTGCCAAAGGCGCTCCCGCCGTCCCTGCGAACTTCCTGCGCCCAATCGTGCAGGCCGACCTGGACTCGGGCAAGCACAGCAGCATCGTCACTCGTTTTCCGCCTGAGCCCAACGGTTACCTGCACATCGGCCATGCCAAGTCGATCTGCGTGAACTTCGGCCTGGCCCAGGAATTCGGCGGAGCCTGTCACCTGCGTTTCGATGACACCAACCCGGCCAAAGAGGACCAGGAGTACATCGACGCCATCCAGAGCGATGTGCAGTGGCTGGGCTTCCAGTGGACCGGCCCGGTGCGCTACGCCTCCGAATATTTCGACCAGTTGCATGACTGGGCGGTGGACCTGATCAAGTCGGGCAACGCCTATGTTTGCGACCTGACCCCGGAGCAGGCCAAGGAATACCGCGGCAACCTCACCGAGCCAGGCAAGAATAGCCCGTTCCGTGAGCGCAGCGTCGAGGAAAACCTCGACCTGTTCGCCCGGATGAAAGCCGGCGAATTCAAAGACGGTGAGCGCGTACTGCGCGCCAAGATCGACATGGCTTCGCCGAACATGAACCTGCGCGATCCGATCCTTTACCGCATCCGTCATGCCCACCACCACCAGACCGGTGACAAGTGGTGCATCTACCCTAACTACGACTTCACCCATGGTCAGTCGGATGCTATCGAAGGCATTACCCACTCGATCTGCACCCTGGAGTTCGAAGGCCATCGCCCGCTGTACGAATGGTTCCTGGAGCACCTGCCGGTGCCGGCCAAGCCGCGTCAGTACGAGTTCAGCCGCCTGAACCTGAACTACACCATCACCAGCAAGCGTAAGCTCAAACAGCTGGTTGACGAGCAGCACGTTCATGGTTGGGATGACCCGCGCATGTCGACCTTGTCCGGTTTCCGTCGCCGCGGCTACACCCCGGCGTCGATCCGCAATTTCTGCGAAATGATCGGTACCAACCGTTCCGACGGCGTGGTCGACATGTCGATGCTCGAATTCAGCATCCGTGACGACCTCGATCGCACCGCGCCACGCGCCATGTGCGTACTGCGTCCGCTGAAAGTGGTCATCAGCAACTACCCAGAAGGCCAGGTCGAGAACCTCGAACTGCCGCGTCACCCGAAAGAAGACATGGGCGTGCGCGCACTGCCGTTCGCCCGCGAGATCTACATCGATCGTGACGACTTCATGGAAGAGCCGCCAAAAGGCTACAAGCGCCTGGAGCCTGCCGGTGAAGTGCGCCTGCGCGGCAGCTACGTGATCCGCGCCGACCAGGCGATCAAGGACGCCGACGGCAACATCGTCGAGCTGCGTTGCTCCTACGACCCGGACACCCTCGGCAAGAACCCTGAGGGCCGCAAGGTCAAGGGCGTGATTCACTGGGTGCCGGCTGCGGCCAGCGTCGAGTGCGAAGTGCGTCTGTACGACCGCCTGTTCCGCTCGGCCAACCCCGAGAAGACCGAAGATGGCGGCAGCTTCCTCGACAACATCAATCCCGATTCGCTGCAGGTGCTTACCGGTTGTCGTGCGGAACCTTCACTGGGCCAGGCCCAGCCAGAAGACCGCTTCCAGTTCGAGCGCGAAGGTTACTTCTGCGCCGACCTGAAAGACTCCCAGCCGGGTCGCCCGGTATTCAACCGGACTGTGACCCTGCGCGATTCGTGGGGCAGCTGAGGAACGCTCGTGCTTAGCATTTACAACACACTTAGCAAGACCAAGGAAGTTTTCAAGCCGCTCGAAGGCAACAAGGTCCGGATGTACGTCTGCGGCATGACCGTGTACGACTTCTGCCACCTTGGCCATGGCCGTAGCATGGTCGCCTTTGACCTGGTGACCCGCTGGCTGCGTTACAGCGGCTACGACCTGACTTATGTGCGCAACATCACCGACATCGATGACAAGATCATCAACCGCGCCAATGAAAACGGTGAATCGTTCGACGCACTGACCGCGCGCATGATCGACGCGATGCACGAAGACGAGCGCCGCCTGAACATCCTGCCGCCGGATCAGGAGCCGCGTGCCACCGACCATATCCCTGGCATGCATGCGATGATCCAGACTCTGATTGACAAGGGTTTCGCTTACGCGCCCGGCAATGGTGACGTCTACTACCGGGTCGGCAAGTTTGTCGGTTACGGCAAGTTGTCACGCAAGAAGATCGAAGACCTGCGCATCGGTGCGCGGATCGAGGTCGACGAAGCCAAGCAGGACCCGCTCGACTTCGTCCTGTGGAAGGGCGTCAAGCCAGGCGAACCAAGCTGGGAGTCGCCGTGGGGGCCGGGCCGTCCAGGATGGCACATCGAGTGCTCGGTCATGTCGACCTGCTGCCTGGGCGAGAGCTTCGACATCCATGGCGGTGGCAACGACCTGGAGTTCCCACACCACGAAAACGAAATCGCCCAGAGCGAGGCCGCCACAGGCAAGCAGTACGCCAACGCGTGGATGCACTGCGGGATGATCCGCATCAATGGCGAGAAGATGTCCAAGTCCTTGAACAACTTCTTCACCATTCGCGACGTGCTCGACAAGTATCACCCGGAGGTGGTCCGCTACCTGCTGGTGTCGAGCCACTACCGCAGCTCGATCAACTACTCCGAGGACAGCCTGCGCGAGTCCAAGGGTGCCCTGGAGCGTTTCTATCACGCACTGCGTGGCTTGCCGCGGGTCGAGGCCAAGGGTGGCGAGACCTACGTCGATCGCTTCACGCTGGCGATGAACGACGACTTCGGTACGCCTGAAGCCTGCGCCGTGTTGTTTGACCTTGTGCGTGAGATCAACCGTCTGCGTGAAAGCGAGCCTGAGGTTGCTGCCGGCCTGGCCGCTCGCCTGCGTGAGCTGGCAGGCCTGCTGGGCGTGCTGCAACTGGACGCCGACGACTTCCTGCGCGCTGGTGCTGAAGGCAAGGTGGATGCCGCTGAAGTGGAAGCCTTGATCCAAGCGCGCCTGCAAGCGCGTGCAGACAAGAACTGGGCTGAGTCTGACCGCATTCGTGACCAGATCACCGCCATGGGTGTGGTGCTCGAAGACAGCAAGGGTGCTACTACCTGGCGTCTGGCTGACTGATCGGCATTGACTGCATCGCCAGCAAGGCTGGCTCCTACAGGAAGGTGGTGTGCATCACCCCTGTGGGAGCTGGCGTTGCCAGCGATGACGCCTTAGCTGGCCATCCCGTTCCGACAATGCAGCACCAGCTTCGCCCCACCCAACTCACTCGCCCCGACCTCAAGCGCAAAGCCATGCAGGTCAACAATCGCCGCAACCACCGATAGGCCCAGCCCGAAACCTGGGTGGCGATGGCCTTCCTCACTGCGATAAAAGCGTTTCAACACTGCCCCTCGCTCATCCTCGGGAATCCCCGGGCCGCTGTCGTGCACTTCAATATGCAAGCCCGTGGTATCGCTGCGCGCCCGCAACAACACCTGGCCTGCGGCCGGGGTGAACTTGATCGCGTTGCCAAGCAGGTTGGCCAGGGCTTCGAACAGCAATTCACGGTCACCGTGTAGCGCGGGTAGCTGATCGGCCATTTCCAGCCGCAAAGCAATCTCTCCGTCTTCGGCCAGCGGCAGATAGAAGTCATGCAGCTCCCGCAGCAAGGCATGCGGATCAAGCTCGACAAAGCCGGCTCGGCGCTGGCGATCCTCCAGTTCACTGATGCGCAGCAAACCGCGAAAACGCGCCATAAGCGTGTCGGTTTCGCCAATCGCCTGCTCCAATGCATCCGCTTGAGGTGAGTCATCACCGGCTTGTTGGCGAATACGATAGAGCTGGGCGCGCAGGCGAGTCAGCGGGGTGCGCAGGTCGTGAGCGATATTGTCACAGACACCTTTGACTTCGTGCATCAAGCGCTCAATGCGGTCGAGCATGGCGTTGACGATGGCGGCGAGCATGTCCAGCTCATCGCGACGCGGTGACAGCGGCAGGCGTTGGGTCAGATCACCGGCAACGATCTGTTCGGCCGTGGCCTGGATCGCGCGGATACGCTTGAGCGGTCGGCGGCGCAGCAGATACCAACCAGCAATACCGGGGATGATGGTCAACGACAGGCCCCAGAGCAGGGCGTGGAGGATGATGCGGGTGACGACGAACAGCGAGCCGTTGTCGCGGACCAGGATCAGCCAGCGGCCATCACGCACCTTGATTGCCACGGCATCGCAGCTGTCGCGCGGCAGGTGCGGGTCATCGGCATCCAGGCAGCGGCCCAGTTCGTGGATCTTGCCGTCCAGGCCCAGGTCGGTCGGCACTTGGCGGATTTGTCCGGCCAAGGGGTTGAACTGTGCATCAAACAGGCCATAGGCATCGAAGCTGCGTTCTTCGAAGGCTTGGCTGGCGATCAGGGCGTCGTCCAGTTGCTTGCCGCTCATGTGCGCGAACAAGTGCTGGCGCTGCAGCAGAGAATGGCGGGTGAGCTTGTTCAGGTAGTCCGAAACTTCAAAGTACAGCACCCCCATGAGGATGCTGCTCCAGGCCACGAAGAGAAAGCTGTACAGCGCCAATAGACGACTGGTCGACGAACTCCAGCCCTTAGATGGGTTCGGCAATGGCATAGCCCGAGCCCCGCACGGTTCGAATCAGCGGCGTCTGGCCAGCGGCATCGATCTTTTTGCGCAAGCGTCCGATATGCACGTCGATCAAGTTGGTGCCGGGGTCGAAGTGATAGCCCCAGACTTCCTCGAAGATCATCATCCGGGTGATCACCTGGCCGGCGTGGCGCATGAGGAATTCCAGCAGCTTGTACTCGGTGGGCAGCAGGTTGAGGGTGTTCTCGCCGCGCCGGGCCTCGTGGCTGATCAGGTCAAGCTCCAAGTCGCCGACCTGCAGGCGGGTCTGCGCCATCGGTACGCTGTTGCGCCGCAGCAACACTTCAACGCGGGCGGCCATTTCATCGGAGGCAAACGGCTTGGTCAGGTAGTCGTCACCGCCGGCACGTAGGCCGCGGACCCGTTCGTCGACATCGGAGAGGGCGCTGATCATCAGGATCGGCGTGGCAATCTTCAGGGTGCGCAGGGTGGTGACGATGGTCAGGCCGTCAAGCTCGGGGAGCATGCGATCGAGGGTGATCAGGTCGTAGCCGCCAGCAATGGCCTTGGCCAGGCCTTCGCGGCCGTTGTCGGCCCAATCCACCTCCAGGCCATGGCTGGAGAGCTCGGCGACGATCTCCTGAGCGGTGATGGCGTCGTCTTCGATAGTCAGTACGCGGGGCATGCTAATACCTGGGCGGCGAGTAGAGACTTGATTGTGCCAAAGAATAGGCGGTGCCCGGGTTAAAGAAAAATTCATCTGCGCGGTGTTCTTGCCGCTTTGGTGGGTGGCTGGTCGCCGGGGGCGTAGATGTGCGCCGAAAGAGTAGTGCTTGGAGCAAGCCTACTCGATGCCCGGAAGGGTCCTACATCTTCGCATTGGGTGTTCTTGCTAGATTGCAGTCTTTACCACTTTACAAGCGTTCATAGGCGTATTTTGCGGTGCTTGTAAATGTTTTGGCTGCCACGTTCGGCGTTGGAATGGCCGACTGAAGATCTTGTAACTAACTCAGGGGATAGGTGAACTCATGAATGATATTTTCATACAAAATAGTTTCGAATCTTTTGAAAATTCGACGTCGATGCAGGAGTTCGGTGAAGTGTTCATTGAGGCGCTGCCCAAGCATTTGTAAAGCATTGAAAATGCCTGGGCGATTGATGAAGGATAATTTCAGAAGTCCACCTCTACACGCTCAGGTGGAGCATGTGACTGAGCTCCAGGGTGCAATGCGTGAGGTGCTTTATCATCCGATTACGTACGACGCCCAGTCCTGTGCTGAGAAGGCGTTCAAGGTTTTCCTTGAGAGAGAGGTTGTTGATGTCGGTATTTTGAAGTTTTTCAATGGCTGGAATGAAATACACAAAACAACCAGCCTCGTCTCTGCAAAGGTAATTATGCGGTTGTCAGCGGATGCACGCTTCGTCCCAGTTGGAAGGCAAGAAAATTATAATCATGTCATGGCGCACATGCATGAAGTTGCAAAGGACGATTTTGGTCTGGGGCACGAAGGGCATGATGGTATGTACGCCTATATGGCGGCCGCATTTGATGCCTCGGGCTGGGAGGGGGATCGGCATGCGGTTCGTGAGTGTGTACGGCATGGGCGTGGCGAAGTATAAATCTGCCATGGTTTCCTTCGAACATAAAAACTCTATAATGAGCGCCATGATGGTGTCTGTTGCATCTGAGCTCTGGAATGGGCGTGAGTACAACTTTATTGCTCAATTCATCGAAAAGAAGTTAATTTCCATCAGGCCGTCACTGCGCAGCGATGTTAAAAATCTGCGCGATGCAAAGGGCTATGTAATGGGGCATTCTGGCGAAGTAGAGAACAAGCACGGCCTGCATGCTTTAGCTGCGGCGCAAGCTTTTGGCCGCACCGTAGAGCTTGATTTTGAGGTGGGCCGGCTCAAGGAAGTGATGCTGGATTATAACGCGCGTGTTGGAGCCGCCTTTCATTCTTTGTATGAAGCATTAAGTGAGTGATCAGTAGGTGTGGACGAAGTCGTCTGGATTGTTTCTGCTGTTCGGTGTTTGTTTAAGGTGTTCTGGGGCGAGCTAAAGCGGTTGTATGAGCATTGGCCTTAATTTAAAGGCGTGCCGTAGATGTAAGTGTGCATGCCCTTGCCCTTGCTGGACGATTCTCATGGACTATGAATACACCTTGGTAGTACTAGGCTTCTTTGCATTTTGCGGTGGCTTAATAGATGCGGCAGTGGGCGGGGGCGGGCTTGTTCAAGTACCGGCGCTTTTGCACGCTTTACCGCAATATAGCTTGTCTACCGTTTTTGGAACTAACAAGCTGGCGGTTTTGGCAGGAAATCTTTCATCCGTTCTTAGCTACACAAAAAGAATAGAAATTGCATGGAGGCTTCTGCTTCCTACTCTGGTTTCTGCATTCATGTTCGCGTTACTAGGGGCCTTTTCCATCTCGCTCGTCCCGAAAGCGCTTATGGAGCCCGTTGTTTTTGTCGTTCTGATCGTGATGGCGGTTTATACCTTTGTAAGAAAGGATCTAGGGCGGGTTCATACGAAAATACAATGCGGGACCAAAGAAGTGCTGCAGGGGGTGTTTTTTGGAGGGTTGATTGGTTTCTATGACGGGGTTTTCGGGCCGGGGAGTGGGAGCCTGTTGCTTTTTTTCTTTGTGAAATTTTTTGGCTTCGACTTCTTGAATGCATCAGCTTCGGCAAAGCTAGTTAATCTAGGGACATTTAGCGCGGCGTTGCTCTTTTTTATTCCGTCGGGGAATGTGCTGTGGGCGATCGGTGGAGTAGTAGCTATCTGTAATATCGCAGGCTCTGTCACGGGGGTCTTTTTGGCATTGCGATATGGTAGTGGTTTTATTCGGGTGTTCTTTTTGATCTTGCTGTTATTTCTTATCGGTAGAATGGGTGTGTCTATGTGGATATGAAAAAGGGCATGCCATCGCTGGCATGCCCTTCTGTTATCGCTCAGTAGCGCCTCAGGCGACCTTGACGATCCAGCCCGCCGGACCTTCGATGTCGCCGCTCTGGATGCCGGTCAGCTCGTTGTAGAGCTTCTGGGTCACCGGACCGACTTCGGTCTCGCTGTGGAACACATGCAGCTCGCCGTTGTACTGGATGCCACCGATCGGCGTAATCACCGCCGCGGTGCCGCAGGCGCCTGCTTCTTTGAAACGCTTGAGTTCGTTGATCAGCACGTCGCCCTCGATAACCGTCAGGCCAAGGCGCGCTTGCGCCAGTTCCATCAGCGACAGGCGGGTGATGCCTGGCAGCACGGAAGCCGATTTTGGCGTGATGAATTCGTTGTTGGCGGTAATGCCGAAGAAGTTCGCCGAACCGACTTCCTCGATTTTGGTGTGGGTCAGTGGGTCAAGGTAGATGCAATCGGCAAAGCCAGCTTGCTTGGCCTTGTAGCCCGGTTGCAGGCTGGCCGCGTAGTTGCCGCCGACCTTGGCTGCGCCGGTACCTTGTGGCGCGGCACGGTCGTAGTCGGAGATCAGGAACTTGTGCGGGGTCATGCCGCCTTTGAAATAGGAGCCGACCGGAATGGCGAAGATCGAGAAGATGAACTCCGGCGCGGTGCGCACACCGATGTTGTCGCCGACGCCGATGACGAACGGACGCAAGTACAGCGCACCTTTGCCGTATGGCGGAATGAAGCGTTCGTTGGCCTTGACCACCTGTTTGCAGGCGTCGATGAACTGTTCGGTCGGCACTTGTGGCATCAGCAGACGGTCGCAGCTGCGCTGCATGCGCAGGGCGTTCTGGTCCGGGCGGAACAGGTTGATCGAACCATCCTTGCAGCGGTATGCCTTCATGCCTTCGAAGCATTGCTGGCCATAATGCAGCGCAGTCGAGCCTTCGCTAATGTGCAGCTGGTTGTCTTCGGTCAGGGTGCCTTGGTCCCACTCGCCGTTGCGGAAGTAGGAAAGGTAGCGCTTGTCGGTCTTGATGTAGTCGAAGCCCAGCTTGTCCCAGTTAATGCTTTCGTTACTCATGGCACCCTCGAATCGGTTTGCATATGCCTGACGGCTCAGGCGTCTGTTATTGCGCACGCAGCCACGATAATACATCCCGTGCGGATCGGGAACGCCCAGTCATAGGATTGGACCATGGTCGCAGTGAATATTTTCCGCGATCCGCTCACGCCGTATCAGGTCGCGGCCATAACGGCTGGCAGTTGCTGCTACCGTTCGTACGTTTGCCGGTGTATTGCGCTAGACAGAATGCCAAGTCGGGTGCACGATAATTTCAATGACGCTTTGCCCGCTGACCTCGATCCGGGCCACGACACCGCCATTCGCGGCGCAGGCACGAGAGTTTCAACACCAGGCAGCAGGGTAAACCAAGGCCCCGCCCAGCAATGGACGGGGCCTTGTCGTTTCAGATTCTGCACAGCCAGCCGCTAAAGCCCCAGTTGCCACGCAGTGTCGAGCCTCAATTGCTGCAGGAATACCTGGTCGTGAGAAACCACCAGTAACGCGCCGCGGTACTGCTGCAACATAGCTTCCAGGGCTGCGAGAGAGGGCAAGTCGAGGTGGTTGCTCGGCTCATCCAGGAGTAGCAATGGCACCGGTCTGTCGCCATAGAGCAAGCCGGCCAGCGCGGCCTTGAGCCGTTCTCCACCACTGAGCAGGCCGCTGGCTAAGTCGACGCGCTCTGCGCCCAGGCCCAACTGCGCCAGGCGTGTGCGCAAGCTGCTTTCATCGCGGCTGGCGGTACAGTGGCGCAAAAACTCGAGCACCGATTGCGAGGCCGGCAACAGGCTGCAGTGTTGGTCAAGGTATGTGGCTTCAGCGCACACTTCGCAGTGGCCTGCACGGGGCAAAAGTTGTCCGGCCAAGACCTTGAGTAACGTCGATTTACCGCTGCCATTGGCGCCGACCAGTGCCACGCGTTCACCGCTGTAAAGTCGCCAGTTCAACGCTGGCTGATGCTGATCACCGTACGGCAATTGCAGCTCGTGCAGGCACACCAACGGGCCGCCTGTCGGACGGATGGGGTCAGGGGTATGCAGCACGATCGGGCAGCTGGCTTCGACCCGCAGGGCGGCCTCACGCACCTGCACCGCCATCGTTTGTCGAGCCAGGTGGTGGTCGCGCTGTTGTTTGCCAGCAGTGACCTCACTACGTTGCTGTTGGCGATCGAGGAGAATCTTCGCTTGATTACTGTCGCGGGCATCGCGACTTGCTCTGGACTGGCGGCGTTCAAGGCGTTCGCGTTGCTGTTGCAGTTCGCGTGCTTGGCGTTGACGCGCAAGCTTCAAGCGTTGCAGGGTAATTTCCGCCTGGGCACTTGCTGCGCTTTTACACTGGGCATAGACACTGTAGTTACCACCGTAGCTATCAAGGCCTAAGCTTGAGAGCTCAACGATCCGTTGCATGTGTTCGAGCAATTCACGGTCATGACTGACCACCAGCAGGCCCTTGTGCCACTGTCCTAGCGCCTCGAGCAGCAAGGCGCGGCCGGGGCCGTCGAGGTGGTTGCTGGGTTCATCCAGAATCAGGTAATCGGCCTCGCTCAGAAACGCCCCAAGCAAGGCTACACGCATGGCCTGGCCACCGCTCAAGGTCGCGACACGCCGGTCTGCGTCCAGCTGTTCCAGCCCATGACGTGCCAGTTGTGCCTGTAGCCGCTCGCGCATATCCCAGCGTTCGCCCACCGTATCGAAATCGCTTTGCTTGCTGCTGCCAGCCTCGATGCGGCGCAAGGCATCGAGCACTTTGTCGACTTGAGCTAATTGCGCCACGGTGGCTTCGGGGCTGGGCAACTGCTGACCCAGATAGTGCACGAGGCCTGAGGCGCGGCAGTGCCCGGCGTTGGGTTGCAGGCGCCCGGCAAGGATCTGCGCCAGTACTGTCTTGCCCACACCATTGCGTCCGACCAGGCCGGTGTGGCGCTGGTCGAAGCGTTCGTTCAGATCGCTAAACAACTGCCTGCCATCGGGCAAGGCAAAGGCGACGCTATCAAGCGTCAGGGTCGAGAAAGGGGTCATACGACACTCCATGCATGCCAGCAACGTCCCCGGCGAAGGGGGATGAAGACGGGCCGTCAAACAGACGGCGGCATTAATGACGCATCGCACTACACCTCAAAGAAAGGGGGAGAGCACAGCTTAGAGGTCAGTGCCAGACAGGTAAAGAGCCATTCAGCCCTCGATTTGCTGACAAAAGCGCAGGCGATTGCCGAACGGGTCGGCGATTTCCATCTGCAGGCCCCAGCCGACACGTTGTGCTTCAGGGCGCGAATAGCCGTAACGCTTGTCGGCCAACTCGCGCTGCAGGGCAACAATGTCCTCGACACGGGCAAATACCGTCGAACCTGGCGTCGCGTCGCCATGATGCTCGCTCAGGTGCAGAATGAGGTCGTCGCGGCGGATTTGCGCGTACAGCGGCAGGTCCGGCTCAAAGCGGTGCTCCCAGTCCAGAGTAAAGCCGAGGAATTCGAGGTAGAACTCCTTGGCTTTTTCAACGCAAAAGATACGCAGGACCGGAATGGCGGGGGCGAGGTGCATGTTGTGAAGTCCTTGTCAGCTGTTGGGATGCGCAGTTATAGCTGAACCTCGTCGCCGTTACCAAGTGCCAGCGTGGTTGTGAGAGCTGACCGGCATTGGAATGGCTTGACCTCGACTTAACTTGAGGTACGACACTGCCCACTCTTTTACGATGGAGTGCCGCCATGTTCCAGCTGTCCAACCCCGAAGGCCTATACGATCCCAGTATCAATGCTTATTCCCACATCGCCCAAGTCAGCCCTCAGGCCCGGCTCCTGTACATCGCCGGGCAAGGTGGTGAGGATAGCGAAGGGCGCCTGCCTGCACGCTTCTCCGAGCAGGCCAGACAAGCCCTGGCCAATGTGCAGACAGCTTTGCGTAGCAGAGGCGCTGGGCTCGGGGATGTGTTCAAGCTGACCCTGCTGATCGTCGATCACTCAGAGGAAAAACTGCAGCAGTGGGCCACCGAAGCGGAGCGTGCCTGGGGGCCTCAGATGAAGCCCGCTTGCACCTTGATCCCGGTCCCCAGGTTAGCGCTCGATGGCATGCAGATCGAGATCGAGGCCATCGCTGCATTGGCTTAGAAGGTCGCCTTGGCCTGCAATGATCGCGGACAATGCCCGCGATCAGGGAGGCGAATCAAGGCAGGGCGTAAGCCATTACATAGTCGCCACGGTCGCGCGACTGACGGGCGCCACCGGCGGTGATGACGATGTACTGCTTGCCGGTTTTCGGCGATACATAGGTCATCGGGCCACCCTGGCTGCCTACTGGCAGGCGGGCTTTCCAGACTTCTTCACCATTGCCGCTGTTGAAGGCGCGCAGGTAGAAGTCCTGGGTGCCGGCAATGAACACCAGGCCGCCTTGAGTCGACAGGGTGCCGCCGAGGGTCGGCAAGCCAACCTTGATCGGCAGGTGCATACGGATACCCAGCGGGCCGGTATCTTCGACAGTGCCAACCGGCACCTGCCAGGCGACCTTTTGCGTCTTCATGTCGATGGCGGTGAGGGTGCCAAACGGCGGGGCCTGACACGGAATGCCGGCCACCGAGAGGAAGCGGTTCTTGTTCACCGCATACGGCGTGCCCTTGAGCGGCACAGCGCCCATGCCGGTGTTCAGTGCTTCGCCACCGGAGGCGGCCTGGCCGTTGTTTTGCGATGGGATCATCTGAATCCACAAGCCCAAGCGCATGTCGTTGACGAAGATAAAGCCATGTACCGGATCGGTGGAGATGCTGCCCCAGTTCATGCCGCCGAGCGAGCCTGGGAAGCTCAGCGACAGGTCGGTGCCTGGCGCGGTATAGAGACCGTCGTAACGCATTTTCTTGAAGTCGAGGCGGCACAGCAGTTGGTCGTAGGGGGTGGCGCCCCACATGTCCGACTCCGTCAGCTGTTGCGCACCGATCTGCGGCATGCCTACCGATTTCGGTTGGGTTGGCGAGTATGGCTCATGAGGGATGTTGCCCGGCTTGACCGGTGTTTCCACCACTTCAGTCAGTGGCTTACCAGTGGCACGATCGAGCACGTAGATTTGCCCGGCCTTTGTCCCGATCACCACCGCGGGGACGGACTGGCCGTCAGCTTTGGTGAAGTCGATCAGGCTCGGCTGCATCGGCAGGTCGAAGTCCCAGAGGTCGTTGTGCACGGTCTGGTATACCCACTTTTCCTCACCGCTGCTCGCATCCAGGGCTAGCACCGACGCGCCGTATTTGTGGTTCAGCGCAGTACGTTTGACACCATAAATATCGGTAGACGAGCTGCCCATCGGCAAGAACAGGGTGTTCATGGCCGGGTCATAGGACATCGGCGCCCAGCTGTTGGGGGTGCTGCGCACGTAGCTGCTGTCGCCGCTTGGTGCGTTACGGGCCTCGGGGTTGCCCGGGTCGAAGGCCCAGCGCATCTGTCCGCTGATGACGTCGAAACCGCGGATCACTCCGCCTGGCATGTCGGTCTGGACGTTGTCGGCAATACGCCCGCCAACCACCACGGTGGTACCGGCCATCAGCGGCGCCGATGACAGCTGGTAGTAGCTGTCCGGGACGTTGCCCAGGCCAGCCTTGAGGTCGACCTGGCCGTTGTTGCCAAAGCCTTGGCAGAACTCACCGGTATCGGCATCGACTGCAATCAGGCGGGCGTCGATGGTGTTGGTCAGCAGGCGTCGCTGGCAGTTGGCGCCGGCAGGTACGTTGGCTGGGATGATTGCCGAGCTGTTCGCTTGCGTCGGCTGCGCGATGGGTGCGGTGGCATCGAAATAGGCCATGCCGCGGCAACGTTGCCAGACCGCCGATTGGGCGTTGATCTGACTCTTCCACAGCGCTTTGCCGCTATCGGCATCGAGGGCAATCAGGTTGTTGTGCGGGGTGCAGATGAACACCTTGTTGCCAACCTGCAGTGGGGTCAGTTGATCTTCAGCGCCGTTGCCGTCGCTGATGGCCACATCACCCGTGTGATAGGTCCAGGCCACTTGCAGTTGGTTGACGTTGCCGCGATTGATCTGATCCAACGCGGCAAAGCGGCTACCGCCTTCGGTGTTGCCATAGTGGGCCCAGTCTTTCTGGGCGTTGGTAGGATCGACTGGGGTCAGGCCCGGGCCATTGCCGGTGGGAGCGACAGTGGGATGGGCGACGAACATATTGCCCGCGGCAATCAGCAGTGCGACGGCCAGTACGCCTGCTACGCCGTAGGCGCCCCGGCCGGGTGTGGCACCGGTGGCGCGCGCCAGCAAGGGATAGATCAGCGCCAGCACACAGCCGATCGCAGCGAACATGAACAGGCGCGAGAACAGCGGCCAGAACACCAGTCCAACATCGGCCAGCGCCCAGATCGCCGTAGCGGCCAGGAACGCGGCATACAGCCAGGCCCCTGAAGGCTTGCGGCGGGCCACCAGCAGGCCGGAAACAGCCATGATCAGGCCGCCAATCAGGAAGTACCAGGAACCACCCAGGCCCACCAGCTTCACGCCACCGGCGGCCAGTGCCAGGCCGAGCAGGGCGATGACGATGCCCAGGCCTACCAGGATGAATGTTGAGGCGCCAGAGGTGCGCGAGGCTTGCTTCATATCGAAAAAAACTCGAAGTGGGGAGTGGTCGAATTATACCCTTAGCAAGCTAATTAACAAGTTAGTACATTTTAGACCTTCGGATCATCAGCGGCTCTGTTGCTTTAAAAGTAGTGTCAGGGTTTCATGGTGCGCATTGCTCAACCTTCAGCCGCAGGCAGTAACAAGCATGATCGAAGTCACTGAAGTTTCCATCGCCGAGTTGCGTGCAGCGCTCGAATCCGGCCAGACCACCTCGGTCGAATTGGTCCAGGCTTATCTGGCCCGTATCGACGCCTATGACGGCCCCACCACAGCGACTGCGCTCAATGCCGTGATAGTGCGCAACCCCGAGGCACTTGCCGAGGCGCAGGCGGCCGATGCCCGTCGGACCAAGGGTGAGGCCCTCGGGCCGCTCGATGGCATTCCGTATACAGCCAAGGACAGCTACCTGGTCAAAGGCCTCACCGCCGCTTCCGGCAGCCCAGCGTTTGCCGAGCTGGTGGCTTACCGCGATGCATTCACCATCGAGCGTCTGCGTGCTGCCGGTGCTATTTGCCTGGGTAAGACCAACATGCCGCCCATGGCCAATGGTGGCATGCAACGTGGCGTCTACGGCCGCGCCGAAAGCCCGTATAACGCGGATTACCTGACCGCGCCTTTCGCTTCGGGCTCATCCAATGGTGCCGGTACTGCGACCGCCGCCAGCTTCGCCGCATTCGGCCTGGCAGAAGAAACCTGGTCGAGCGGGCGCGGGCCAGCCTCGAACAACGGCCTGTGTGCCTATACACCTTCGCGTGGGGTGATCTCGGTACGCGGTAACTGGCCGCTGACGCCGACCATGGATGTCGTTGTGCCGTTTGCGCGGACCATGGCCGACCTGCTCGAAGTGCTTGATGTGGTGGTCGCCGAGGATCCCGACACCCGTGGCGACCTGTGGCGCATGCAGCCATGGGTGGCGATCCCTAGCGTCGCCTCGGTGCGTCCGGCGTCGTATCTGGAATTGGCGGCCACACCCGCTGCACTCGCCGGCAAGCGCCTGGGTATCCCGCGCATGTACATCAATGCCGATCCTGAGGCGGGCACCAGTGAGAACCCGGGCATCGGTGGCCCGACCGGTCAGCGCATCAATACCCGGCCAACGGTCATCGCCCTTTGGGAGCAGGCGCGTAAGGCCCTCGAAACGGCCGGTGCCGAAGTGATCGAAGTGGATTTCCCGTTGGTGTCCAATTGTGAGGGGGACCGCCCTGGTGCGCCGACGGTGTTCAATCGCGGCCTGGTCTCCAAAGAGTTCTTGCATCATGAGCTGTGGGACCTGACGGCGTGGGCCTTCGATGACTTCCTGCAGGCCAACGGCGACCCCAAATTGAACCGCCTGGTCGATGTCGATGGCCCGAAAATCTTCCCTCACGATCCAGGTACGCTACCCAACCGCGAAGGCGACCTTGCCGCCGGTATGGACGAGTACGTACGCATGGCCGAGCGCGGCATTACCCCGTGGGACCAGATCAGCACCGTGCCGGATGGCCTGCGTGGCTTGGAGCAGACACGGCGCATCGACCTGGAAGACTGGATGGATGCCTTGCAGCTTGATGCTGTGCTGTTTCCGACCGTTGCCGATGTCGCTCCGGCCAATTCGGATGTCGATCCAGCGTCGGCGGACATTGCCTGGAGCAACGGTGTATGGGTTGCCAACGGCAACCTGGCCATTCGTCACCTGGGGGTGCCGACGGTTACTGTACCGATGGGGGTGATGGCGGACATTGCTATGCCGGTCGGGCTGACCTTTGCCGGGCGCGCCTATGATGATTCGTCGCTGCTGCGGCTGGCGGCTGCGTTCGAATCCACCGGCTCCAAGCGCCTGGTGCCGCCGCGCACGCCACCGTTGGTAGCGGGCAAGTAACTGCAAGGGCAGGGTTGGAGCGCCACCGCTCCAGCCTTGGTTGTTCAATGGTCGTGCAGCGAAACTGAGGTGCGCGAAATCGTGACAGAAGTGTCGAGTAGACGCCTGTCGGCAAAGATTTTCAGTTGGATCAGCAGAAGAAAATGGCAGGGGCGGCTGGATTCGAACCAACGCATGGCAGGATCAAAACCTGCTGCCTTACCGCTTGGCGACGCCCCTGTAGCTGTTGCGACGAGTGTCTGGCACCCGCTTGAAGAGATCCACTGCAACGAACAGCATGTGCCGTTGCGGGAATGCGCGGAAATTTACCAACTTTTTTCCCGTCTGTGAAGAGCCAGGGCAAATAAATTGTTTTTAAAACAGCCGGTTACTGTTGGGGAGTGCCAGGCATCATAATGCCCTGGACACGTTTCACTGCCTTTTTCACCTCTTTTGAGCAGGATATTTTCATGGCCAATCACGACATCAGTTTCCTTCCCGATTCTGACGCAGACTCCATTTCCAGTGACGTTGCCGGCTTTGCTGGGCTGCTGGTTTCCACCCAGATTCCGACCCGCGCCGATGGCAGCCTGGAGCTGGGCGATATTACCGCGCAGAGCGAGTGCACCCTGCAGGCACTCAAAGTCGCGCTAGAGCGCGTCGGCAGCTCCATGGATCGCGTCCTGCACCTGACCATCTACCTCACTGACATGGCTGATCGCGCTGCTTTCAACGAGGTCTACCAGCGCTTCTTCGCCAAGCCCTGGCCAGTCCGTGCCGCGGTGGGCGTGGCGTCGTTGGCGGTGGAAGGTATGCGGGTAGAAGTGACAGCGATGGCTGCCAAGGCATAAAGCAACTACAGCGCCCACAAGTCGCCGACGATGGCTGCGCAGCAGTTCGGCGGCCTGTGGGTGCTGGTCATGCGTTTCGCGCTACAATGCGCGCCTTGACCGTGACAAGCCTGACTAAAAAAACATGTCCTTACCCAAGCATCACCTGGAACTGCTCAGCCCCGCCCGCGATGTGGCTATCGCCCGTGAGGCCATCCTGCATGGCGCCGACGCCGTATACATCGGTGGCCCAAGCTTCGGCGCGCGCCACAATGCCTGTAACGAGGTGGGCGAGATCGCTCAGCTGGTGGAGTTTGCCCGCCGCTACCATGCGCGGATCTTCACCACCATCAACACCATCCTCCACGATAATGAACTGGAGCCAGCGCGCAAGCTGATCCACCAGCTCTACGATGCCGGTGTCGACGCGCTGATCGTCCAGGACCTGGGGGTGATGGAGCTGGATATTCCGCCAATCGAGCTGCATGCCAGTACCCAGACCGACATCCGCACGCTGGCGCGGGCCAAGTTCCTCGATCAGGCCGGCTTTTCGCAACTGGTGTTGGCTCGCGAGCTGAACCTCAAGGAAATCCGCGCCATCGCCGACGAAACCGACGCGGCGATCGAGTTCTTCATTCACGGTGCGTTGTGCGTGGCCTTCTCCGGCCAGTGCAACATTTCCCACGCCCAAACCGGGCGCAGTGCCAACCGTGGCGACTGCTCCCAGGCGTGCCGCCTGCCGTATACCCTGAAAGACGAAAAGGGCGGAGTGATCGCCTACGAAAAACACCTGCTGTCGATGAAGGACAACAACCAGAGCGCCAACATCCGCGCGCTGGTCGAGGCCGGTGTGCGTTCGTTCAAGATCGAAGGGCGCTACAAGGACATGGGCTATGTGAAGAACATCACTGCCTACTACCGCCAGCGCCTGGATGAAGTCCTCGAAGACCGTCCGGACCTGGCCCGCGCTTCCAGTGGCCGTACCGCGCACTTTTTCGTGCCCGATCCGGACAAGACCTTCCATCGCGGCAGCACCGACTATTTCGTCAGTGAACGCAAGATCGACATCGGTGCCTTCGATTCGCCGACCTTCACCGGTCTGGCCGTGGGGGTGGTGGAGAAAGTCGGCAAGCGTGACCTGCAAGTAGTCAGCCACGAGCCGCTGTCCAACGGCGACGGCCTCAATGTGCTGGTCAAGCGTGAGGTTGTGGGTTTCCGCGCCAACATCGCCGAGCCCAAGGGCGAGTTCGAGGAAGACGGCGAGAAGCGCTACCGCTACCGCGTCGAGCCCAACGAAATGCCCAAGGAGATGTACCAGCTTCGGCCAAACCACCCGTTAAGCCGTAACCTCGACCACAACTGGCAACAAGCGCTGCAGAAGACCTCAGCCGAGCGTCGCGTTGGCCTGTCGTGGGTTGCATGTTTGCGTGAAGCGCGTTTACAACTGACCGCCACCAGCGAAGAGGGCATCAGTGCCAGCGTCGTCCTCGACGGCCCGTTCGGGGTGGCCAACAAGCCAGAGCAAGCCCTGGAGCAGTTGCACGACTTGCTCGGTCAGCTGGGCACCACCCAGTACCATGCAACGGCCATCGAGCTGGATGCGCCGCAGGCGTACTTCATCCCTAACTCGCAGCTCAAGGCCTTGCGCCGCGAAGTCATCGAAGCGCTGACTGCTGCGCGTATCAACGCCCACCCACGTGGTGGACGTAAAGCGGAAACCACGCCGCCGCCGGTGTATCCAGAGTCGCACTTGTCATTCCTGGCCAACGTCTACAACCAAAAGGCACGCGACTTCTATCACCGTCACGGGGTCAAGCTGATCGACGCGGCCTATGAGGCCCACGAAGAGAAGGGCGAAGTGCCGGTGATGATCACCAAGCACTGCCTACGCTTCTCTTTCAACCTTTGCCCGAAACAGGCCAAGGGTGTCACCGGCGTGCGCACCAAGGTTGCGCCGATGCAACTGATTCATGGCGATGAAGTGTTGACCTTGAAGTTCGACTGCAAGCCGTGCGAAATGCACGTGATCGGCAAAATGAAGGGTCACATCTTCGATTTGCCGCAACCGGGCAGCGTGCAACAGGTCGTCGGCCACATCAGCCCCGAAGACCTGCTCAAAACCATCCCCCGCGCTCCGCACTGAGTGGCCGCGAGCGCGGCGTCACGTCGCGCTCGCCCTCAACCATTCAATTCATTGCCCGCCTTATCCAGCAGCCAGCGCCGGAACGCTTCCAGCGCTGGCAATGCCTGGTTGCGCGGCGGGTACACCAGGTAATAACTGCGCGCGCTGGCAAAGGGCAGGGCGGGGCTACTCAGTTCGCCACTGGCCAGTTCATCGCTGATCAGGATCTTTGGCACCAGGCCAATGCCGATATCGGCACGCACCGCCTGGATCAAGTGTGACGTCAGTTCGAAGCTCGGCCCCAGGCGCATGGCCTGGTGGGCCAAGCCGTGGTGCGTGAACCATTCGCCCCAGGCATTGGCGTTGTTGGCGACACTGAGCAGCACTTGCTGGCTGATGTCCTTGGCGCTCCACTGCGGTTTGCTCGCCGCTAGGGTCGGCGACAGGATCACCATCAGTTCTTCGGCGTGCAAACGATGGCAGACCAGCCCTGGCAGGTCGCTGGTGGCAACCACGATGGCCGCGTCGATGCCGCTGGTGGCGAAGTCCACCGGTTCAATCCGTGAGTTGATGTGCACCAGTACCTCGGGATGGCCACGATAGAACTCATGCAAACGCGGCAGCAACCATTTTGAGCCGAAGGTCGGCAGGGTCGCCAGGCGCAGATTACCGCCTCCGGCCTGGTGGGCGATGGCATGCAAGGTGGCGCTGCGCACCCGTCCCAGGGCTTCGCTGATTTCGCGCTGGTACAGCCGTCCGACCTCGGTTAGCTTGACCGTCCGGCCTTCACGGCGGAACAACGTCACCCCCAATTGTTGCTCCAGGGCCTGCACCTGGCGGCTCACCGCGCTTTGAGTCAACGCCAGTTCTACGGCGGCGCGGGTATAGCTCTCGTGACGCGCGGCGGCTTCAAAGGCCAGCAGCAAGGACATGGAGGGGGTGAGATTGCGGTAATTCATTCGTAAAAGTCATCAAAGGCTGCGGGAATATCCGTTTGTGCCTGGCTCCAGGCTGCGGGATCATTGGCATCATCCACTACCTGGCGGTGTACTGACCATACCGTTTCAGCAAGTATTCATGATTAGCCTGACATAAATGAGGCCATCCCCCGATGATCGCCCGACTGACCGGCACCGCACCGGACACGCTCTACCCTGATTTCCTTGAAGCCCTGCGCAGTGCTGGTTTCCGTGGCCAGCTCAGCGCTGACTACGCCACCCGTACGGTGCTGGCCACCGACAACTCGATCTACCAGCGCCTGCCCCAGGCTGCAGTGTTTCCTCAGGACGCCGAGGATGTCGCGCGCATCGCCGCGCTGATGGCCGAGCCGCGCTTCAAGGCGGTCAAACTGACCCCGCGCGGTGGCGGCACCGGCACCAACGGCCAGTCGTTGACCGACGGTATTGTCGTCGACCTGTCGCGACACATGAACAGCATCCTCGAAATCAACGTCGAGGAGCGCTGGGTACGGGTTCAGGCCGGCGTGGTCAAAGACCAGCTCAATGCGGCGCTCAAGCCCCATGGCCTGTTCTTTGCTCCGGAGCTGTCGACCTCCAACCGCGCTACTGTCGGCGGCATGATCAACACCGACGCCAGCGGTCAGGGCAGCTGCACCTACGGCAAGACTCGCGATCACGTGCTCGAACTGCACAGCGTGCTGCTTGGCGGCCAACGTCTGCACACCCGGCCATTGACTGACGCCGAGCTGGAGGCAGCCTGTGCCGAGCCCGGCCGAGCTGGCGAGGTGTACCGCACCGCCCGGCAGATCCAGGAAACCCAGGCCGAGCTGATCGAGAAAATTTTCCCCAAACTCAACCGTTGCCTGACCGGCTATGACTTGGCGCACCTGCGCGACGAGCAGGGGCGCTTCAACCTCAACAGCGTTCTGTGCGGCGCTGAAGGTTCGCTGGGTTATGTGGTCGAAGCCAAGCTCAATGTGCTGCCGATCCCGAAATACGCGGTGCTGGTCAACGTTCGCTACATCAGCTTCATGGATGCCCTGCGCGATGCTAACGCGCTGATGGCGCATAAACCGCTGTCGATCGAGACCGTGGACTCCAAGGTGTTGATGCTGGCGATGAAAGACATCGTCTGGCACAGCGTCGCCGAATACTTCCCCGCCGACGCTGAACGCCCGACGCTGGGCATCAACCTTGTAGAGTTCTGCGGTGATGACCCGGCTGAGGTCAACGCGCGGGTACAGGCGTTCGTCGCCCACCTGCAGAGCGACACCGGTGTCGAGCGTTTAGGCCACACCCTGGCCGAAGGTGCCGAGGCGGTGACCCGGGTCTACACCATGCGTAAGCGCTCGGTGGGCTTGCTCGGCAACGTCGAGGGCGAAGTGCGTCCGCAGCCGTTCGTGGAAGACACCGCCGTACCGCCAGAACAACTGGCTGACTACATTGCTGACTTCCGAGCCTTGCTCGACAGTTATGGCTTGGCCTACGGTATGTTCGGTCACGTCGATGCCGGGGTGCTTCATGTACGCCCGGCCCTGGACATGAAAGACCCGACCCAGGCAGCGCTGGTCAAGCCCATCTCCGATGCCGTGGCGGCGCTGACCCTGCGTTATGGCGGGCTGCTCTGGGGCGAGCACGGCAAGGGCCTGCGTTCGGAGTACGTGCCGGAGTACTTCGGTGAGCTGTACCCGTCGTTGCAAGCGCTCAAGGGTGCATTCGACCCGCACAACCAGCTCAACCCGGGAAAGATATGCACCCCGCCCGATAGCGCTCAGGGCCTTATCAAGGTCAACGAAGCGCCCATGCGCGGTGACTTCGACCGGCAGATCGACGAGCGCGTCTGGCAGAGTTTTGGCAGTGCCGTGCACTGCAACGGCAACGGCGCCTGCTACAACTACGACCCCAACGACGCCATGTGCCCGTCATGGAAAGCCACCCGTGAGCGCCAGCATTCGCCTAAGGGACGGGCGTCGCTGATCCGTGAATGGCTGCGCCTGCAGGGAGCCGCCAATATCGACGTGCTGGCTACTGCCCAGGACAAACTCGCCTGGCTCAAAGGCCTGCCGACGCGCCTGCGCAATAACCTGTCGCGGCAAAAAGGCGAGGCTGACTTTTCTCATGAAGTCTACGATGCCATGGCCGGCTGCCTGGCCTGTAAGTCTTGCGCGGGTCAGTGCCCGATCAAAGTCAACGTGCCGGAGTTCCGCTCGCGCTTCCTTGAGCTGTACCACGGACGTTATCAGCGGCCATTGCGTGATTACCTGATCGGCTCGCTGGAGTTCAGCATCCCGTACCTGGCCTACGCCCCCGGGCTGTACAACGCGGTGATGGGCTCGAAATGGGTCAGCCAGTTGCTGGAGCGCCATGTCGGCATGCTCGACAGCCCGTTGATCAGCCGTTACAACCTGCAGGCCACGCTGACCCGCTGCAATGTGCGCATGGCCAGCATTCCGGCCCTGCGCGAACTGACGCCAGCTCAACGTGAACGCAGCATCGTATTGGTCCAGGATGCCTTCACCCGCTACTTCGAAACCCCGGTGCTGGCCGCTTTCATCGACCTGGCGTATCGCTTGGGTCACCGAATCTACCTGGCGCCTTACAGTGCCAATGGCAAGCCGTTGCACGTGCAGGGCTTCCTCGGCGCCTTCAACAAGGCAGCGATCCGCAATGCCCGCCAACTCACTGCTTTGGCTGAGTGTGGTGTGCCGTTGGTGGGCCTGGACCCGGCCATGACATTGGTCTACCGCCAGGAGTACCAGAAGGTCCCGGGCCTGGATGCCTGTCCGAAAGTATTGTTGCCGCAGGAATGGTTGATGGAGGTGCTGCCCGAGCAGCCGACCCGAGCCACTACCACTTACCGGCTGATGGCCCACTGCACCGAGAAGACCAACGTGCCGGCCAGTACCCGGCAGTGGGAGCAGGTGTTTGCCCGCCTGGGCTTGAAGCTGTCCACCGAAGCCACTGGCTGCTGCGGCATGTCCGGCACCTATGGCCACGAAGCGCGCAATCAGGACACCTCGAAGACCATCTTCGAACAGTCCTGGGCGGGCAAACTGGATAAAGAGGGTGAAGCACTGGCGACCGGCTATTCCTGCCGCAGTCAGGTCAAGCGCCAGGCGGACCGCACCTTGCGCCATCCGTTGGAAGTGCTGTTGCAACAGCTCAGCGCTTAATGACGTTCGCCCTGGTGCACAAGGATGTGCCCGGTGGCGAATACGTTCGTCCGCTTCGACTCTTTGGGTTTACGCAATAGCGGATGCCCCGAAAAGAGTGGTGCTACGCTTGTAACAACCAGCGTTGAGCATAGGAGCCGACATGTCTCCCCGTAAAAATAAGCCTGCCAACGCTTCAACGAAAAAATCCGCAGCCAAAATGGAAGAGGTGGTGTTCCGTTCGCGCAAGGAGCGCCTGACCGCCGGTGAACAACTACGCGCGCGTCAACCCCATGCGTTGCACGCTCAGTGGAAGCCTGCGCGCAAACACCGTGACCCGATTGAACTACTGGAAAAGTCCAACCGCTATCGGCTGGCCAACCTGATTCCGGTGCGCTACGGACGTATGCTGCGCAGCCCGTTCACCTTCTTGCGCGGCTCTGCGAGTTTGATGGCGCACGATCTGGCCATGACTCCGACCACTGGCATTCAGGTACAGGCCTGTGGCGATTGTCATCTGTTGAACTTTGGCTTGTTCGCGACACCTGAGCGCAACCTGATTTTTGATATCAACGATTTCGACGAAACCCTTCCCGGCCCCTGGGAATGGGATGTAAAACGCTTGGCAATCAGTTTTGTGGTGGCCGCACAGGATAACCGGCTTAGCGAAAAAGCAGCGCGGGCTGCCGCCATGGAGTGTGTGCGGGCTTACCGTGAGCGCCTGCGTAAGCTTTCGAAACTGAGCCCGTTAGAGGTTTGGTACGATCGCTTGGACGCGCAAATGATCATTGATATGGCGCCGACGTCGGAAATCAAGAAATTCCGAGAGCAAATCGTCGCTAAGGCCAAAGTGCGCGTCGGCGATTACCTCTATCCCAAAATCAGCAGTGAAGTGGCGGGGCGCAGGCGCCTGATCGACCAACCGCCGATACTCTTTCATGTCGACGAAAAGAATTTCGTCGAGCGCGCCCGTGAGGCACTGCAAGGCTATCGATTGTCGTTGCCACATGAGCGGCGGGTGCTGTTCGATCGTTACCGTCTTGAAGACATTGCCGTTAAAGCCGTCGGTATCGGTAGCGTGGGTACGTATTGCTTTGTCGGTCTGTTCTTTTCCGCAGAAAATCACCCGCTGTTGCTGCAGTTCAAAGAAGCTTGCCCTTCGGTATTGGCGCCTTATGCCGGCAAGAGCGAGTATGACAATCAAGGCCAGCGCGTGGTTACCGGGCAGCGACTGATGCAGTCTTCCAGCGATATCTTTCTCGGCTGGACCCGGGGGCAACAGGGCAGGGACTACTTTGTACGTCAGTTGCGTGACATGAAAATGTCCGCGCCGATTGAAGGGATCTGCGCACTGCGCCTGAAAATGTACGCCCAATGGTGCGGTAGCACTTTGGCACGTGCCCATGCCAAATCAGGCGATGCGGCGCTGATCAGTGGCTATCTGGGCAAAACCGACAGCTTCGACCAGGCCATCGGCAGCTTCGCCGTGGCCTATGCCAAGCAAAATGCGAAAGACTATGCAGCGCTGATAGCGGCGGAGAAATCCGGGCGCATTACCGCGCTGATGGAAGAGGAGTGATCCCGGCTCAGGCGCGGCTTTGCATCAAACTGTGCAGCACACCAAAACGCAAGCCGGGCTCGGACGGCATCATCTCGGTTATGCCGAAGGCCTTGAACGCTGCCAGCATGATTGCCAGACCACCTGGCAGCGCGCTTTGACGGTGCGCTTGCAAGCCAGCAAAACGGGTACTGTTGAGGTGCCCGGCTTCGAGCAGCAGCACCGACAGGCGCAACAATCCCCGATAGGTAATGCCGCCTTCGCCACAGTCGTTCAAGGCATTGGCGCGCAATACTTTGGCCAGCATCCGCGCGGTGCCTGACGAGCCAATTGCCTGCTGCCAGCCCAGGTGCCGGTAGCGGCGGGCGACTTTCTCGAACTGCAAGGTAGCGGTGCGCTCGGCGTTCAGCAGGGCCTGGGCGCACACCCGACCATCGGGGAAAAAACGCGTGCTCCAGGTGCCGCTGCCGATGCACAGACTTTCAGTTAGCAGCGCCTGATTGCCGCAGCCGAGGATCAACTCGGTGGAACCACCGCCGATGTCTACCACCAGGCGCATGGTGTTGGCCGCCGGGATGCGGTGGCTGACCCCGGCATACACCAGTTGCGCTTCTTCCTCGCCGGAGATGACGTCGATGGGAAAGCCCAGATGACGCTGGGCATCACTCAAGAATCGATTGGCATTGGCGGCCTCGCGCACGGCACTGGTGGCCACTGCACGCACACGTCCTGGCTCGAAATCGCGCAGTTTTTTGCCGAAGCGGGCGAGTGCTTGCCAGCCGCGGGCCAGTGCCAATTCATCGAGGCTGCCGTCGTGCAGGCCCTCGGCCAGACGCACGGGCTCGCGCAAGGATTTCACTTCCTCAATCTGCCATTGGCGATTGCGTTTGACCGGTTGGCCGATCACCATGCGAAACGCATTGGACCCCAGGTCAATGGCCGCAAACAGAGAAGTGTCGCTTTTCATCGGGTGGTCCTTGCACGTTCATCGGTCAGCGCTACGAAGCGCTGGCGATGAGTGTCTACCCGATTAATGACGTGAAGATGACAGTGCCGGCATGCGGCAAAGATTGTTGCGCTTACAGCGGCGAGATGGTCCCTAGTGCGCCAATACCAATGGCCAGTAACAGAAAGCCAACCACGAAAAATCCAAGCTTGCCCATAGCAACTCCGAATTGAACAGGAACCAGGCAGATGCCTTGTAGTGCCTACATTGTCGGAGTCTCAGGTTGTTCATTACAGATGCAGATAACGCAGAAAAATACGGATCAGAATAAAAGCGCCGGGCCCTGATGCCTCAGGGTCCGGCGTTATTGCGCGCCTTTATGCCTGGTCAAAACGGTCCAGGTTCATCACTTTGGTCCATGCAGCGACGAAGTCTTTGACGAACTTGTCTTTGGCATCGTTACTGGCATACACCTCGGCCAGCGCCCGCAATTGGGCATTGGAACCAAACACCAGGTCGACGCGGCTAGCGCTCCATTTCAGCTCACCGGTTTTACGCTCGCGGGCTTCATAGCTGTCGTTGGCGCTGGAGGTGGGTTTCCATTCCACGTTCATGTCCAGCAGGTTCTGGAAGAAGTCGTTGGTCAACTGCTCCTTGCGTTGGGTGAACACACCTTGGTTGTTATTGCCGAGGTTATTGCCCAGCACCCGCAGGCCACCGATCAGTACGGTCATCTCTGGTGCGCTGAGGGTCAACAGTTGTGCCTTGTCCAACAGCAGCGCTTCGGGCCTGACCTTGACCCCGGCCTTGACGAAGTTGCGAAATCCATCGGCAGCCGGTTCCAGCAGGCCAAACGACTCGACATCCGTTTGCTGTTGGGTGGCATCAGTACGACCCGCTGAGAACGGCACGGTGACGTTAAAGCCTGCGCTTTTCGCCGCCTGCTCGACACCCGCATTACCGGCCAGCACGATCAGATCGGCCAAGGAGATTTTCTTGCCGCCACCCTGAGCGTTGAAGTCATTCTGGATGCTTTGCAACTTGCCGAGCACTTGCGCCAGTTGCGCCGGCTGGTTGGCTTCCCAGTCTTTCTGCGGCGCTAGGCGCAGACGCCCGCCGTTAGCACCACCGCGCTTGTCCGAGCCACGGAAGCTCGACGCTGCGGCCCAGGCAGTAGACACCAGCTGCGACACAGACAGGCCCGAAGCCAATACCTTGGCCTTGAGAGCAGCGACGTCAGCGTCGTTCACCAGAGCATGGTCAACGGCCGGAATCGGATCTTGCCACAACAGCTCTTCATTCGGCATTTCCGGGCCGAGGTAGCGCGACAGGGGGCCCATGTCACGGTGTATGAGCTTGTACCAGGCACGGGCAAAGGCGTCAGCCAATTGCTCGGGATGGTCTTTGAAACGTCGGGCAATCGGCTCATAGATCGGATCGAAGCGCAATGCCAGATCCGAAGTCAGCATTCGCGGTTCCTGTTTTTTTGCGGGGTCAAAGGCGTGTGGAATCTGGTTGGCACCTGCACCGCCTTTAGGCTTCCATTGATTGGCGCCAGCCGGGCTCTTGGTCAGTTCCCAATCAAAGCCGAACAGGTTCTCCAGGTACTCGTTGCTCCACTGCGTGGGAGTCGACGTCCAGGTCACTTCAAGGCCGCTGGTGATGGTATCGGCACCTTTACCACTGCCGAATTTATTGCGCCACCCCAAGCCCTGTTCTTCAAGGCCGGCGGCTTCCGGTTCCGGGCCGACGTTATCGGCCGGGCCGGCACCGTGGGTTTTGCCGAAGGCGTGGCCGCCGGCAATCAGTGCTACGGTTTCTTCATCGTTCATCGCCATGCGGCCAAAGGTATCGCGGATATCCTTGCCCGAAGCGATGGGGTCAGGGTTGCCTTCCGGGCCCTCCGGGTTCACGTAGATCAGGCCCATCTGCACCGCGGCCAACGGATTTTCCAGGTTGCGTTCACCGTTGCCCGTGCGGCTTTCTTGCTCACTGGGGGAGGGTTCGGCCACCAGCGGCACGTCGCCCGGCGGCTGGGCCTTGCCATAGCGGGTGTCGCCACCGAGCCACTTGGTCTCTGAGCCCCAGTACACATCCTCATCCGGCTCCCAGACGTCAGCGCGGCCACCGGAGAAACCGAAGGTCTTGAAGCCCATGGATTCCAGGGCAACGTTACCAGTGAGCACGATCAGGTCAGCCCAGGAGATGTTCTTGCCATACTTCTGCTTGATCGGCCAGAGCAGGCGTCGGGCCTTGTCCAGGCTGACGTTGTCGGGCCAGCTGTTGAGCGGGGCAAAGCGCTGCTGGCCGGAACCGGCACCACCACGGCCATCACCGATGCGATAGGTTCCGGCGCTGTGCCAGGCCATGCGGATGAACAGTGGGCCGTAGTGACCAAAGTCGGCCGGCCACCAGTCTTGGGAATCGGTCATCAGCGCCCGCAGGTCTTGCTTGAGGGCCGCGAAGTCCAGGCTCTTGAAGGCTTTGGCGTAGTCGAAACCTTCGTCCATCGGATCGGACAAGGAAGAATGCTGGTGCAGGATCTTCAGGTTCAGCTGGTCGGGCCACCAATCTCGGTTGGTGGTGCCACCGCCAGCGGCATGGTTGAACGGGCATTTTGACTCATTTGACATGACTGTTTCACCTCTGGATGGACTCACCCCACAATCCGACCCGTTTTGCCAAACGAGTAGAGATGAGTGAAATCAATGACATCGGTTCAAGGCCAGCGCTTCGATCAACGAATCGATGATGGCCATCACGGACAGCTCAGCGGCAATCTCGTTATCGGCCAGGTGACGTACCACGGGAAGAGCAGCTGTAGCCGCTTTGTTACTGCCTTCCCAGAAGCCATCCGGCCGGATCAGTGCAGCGATAAATATAGGCTAGACGTGGGTAATGGCGAGGGCTAATAGCGTGAGTATTGGGAGGTGATAGAGGGAGCCTTTTAGAATGAGGCACAGGGGCATTGGCGCAAGGTTCCCTTTCAACGCGATCACTCTCTCCAAGAGCGTTGGCCGTTATATCCTTTTTCCGAGCGCCTGCGCAGCAAGGTGGACCTTGCTCGGAGCTGGCCATTATGTAGTGGTCTAATGAATAGGAGCAGTTGAACTGCAAAAGCAGAGCACTGGCACGATTGAAAAAACGTGTCTAGGCTCAGAGTGCTAAAGATAGATGCTCTCTATCTAGAGACTGATCAATAGCGTCAGCGTGTATAGGAATTATCGTTGTTATTTCTGTTTGGAGTAATTTTAGGGCATGAATGCATTTAAGTTCTTGCTAGTGCGTGGGGTATTTCCTGCTTTTATTCTGAGCGGAGTGTCTGGTGTTGCCTCAGCAGGTGGTCTGATGCTTTATGAGGTGGGGCAGGAAGGCGCTGGGCTGGCCAACGCGGGAGCAGCCGTATTAACAACCGATCCCAGTATCCAGATGAACAACCCGGCAGGCCTGACTGAACTCTCGGGTACCCAGGTCAATTTGAACGGACAACTGCTGTTGGGCGCCATAAATTTTTCCCGTGATGGCGACAACAGTTTCGACGGGAATGAGGGTGGTAATGCCTTAAAATATTTCCCCTCCAGTAGTTTTTTCATCAGCCATCAGCTTGATGATCGCGCCAGTATTGGTTTCAGCATCGTCGGAAATTTTGGCATGGCCCTCAACTACGATGACGACTGGGCCGGTCGATATTTCACGCAAAAAGCATCAATCATTGGTGTCGCTTTTCAGCCAACCTTTTCCTACAAACTGACGGACAATCTTTCGTTCGGATTCGGTCCACGGATCATGGTTGGCCGCTATGCTACCAATGTGGCGATTAACAACAATCCACTGGGCTTACGTGATCACGATGATGGCCAACTTAAATATCGTGCACATGACTGGGGGAGCGGTGGGACGGTAGGGGTGTTTTACCACCTCGATGACCGCACCAAACTGGGTATTTCCTATGTCAGCCAGATAAAACTGAAGTTCAGCGACGAGCCAGATCTCCACGGTGTCAGTAACCCCATCCTGGCAGCTGCGCTACGTCGGGTGAATGCTGATGAATTGGATGTCGACATGAAGATTCCGCAACTGGCGCTGGCAAGTATCTCTCACCAGTTGGACGATCAATGGACGCTGCTGGGAAGCGTCGGATGGCAAGATTGGAGCGAATTCGGAAAGCTGGGCGTGGAGATTGACGGAAATCCAGACGGCTCATCGGTGTCGCGCCAGATCGATCGTCAATACAAGGATACTTGGCATGCCTCGATCGGTGCGCAGAATCAGATGTCGCGGAAACTGCGGATTAATATGGGGATTGCCTACGATTCTTCGATGGTCGATGATGAAGACCGCACAGTGGACGTTCCGGTAGGTGAAGCCTGGCGTTTTGCGACCGGGCTGAATTACAAGGTAGATGAATCCATGGCCTTCAATCTCAATTACACATTAATTTGGATGGGGGGCATGAGTGTTGAGCAGAGCAAACGCTCTGGGCAGACCTTGTCAGGAGATTACAAAAGAGCTGCGATTCATGTGTTGGGTGGCGGCGCTACTTGGCGTTTCTGAGCCTGAAGGGGCGACAACCTGCTGTGTACCAGGCTGACACCGCGACAGTCGCCGCCCCCCCCAAAAAAAAATAGCCATTGATTCGAGGAGGCGGGCAGCCTCAGTCCGGCGAACTGGCGCAGGATGATGGCCTCATGCACTGCCTCGTCCATGCCGCCACCTGATCCACCTTCCTTTGTAGTCTGGTTCAATAGCTTGAAAATGGATTTGGGATGATTGGGATGAACATGAAGCGTAAGTTGAAGTCTGCATCGTAGTCATCGCCCTTGATTACACTGTACTGGAATTCTACCGCCCAACGCACCGGTAGTGAGCCAAATTTAGTGACATTCGAGTAACCCAGACCGATAGGGAAATTCACTTTTTCGCCACTGTCAGCTTTCCAGTTGACGCGCACGTTGGGTGTCATGCCTACCAACTCTGTGCCGCTCAACCGATAGTTCAGGAAGTATTGGATATCGGTTTGGCTAGTGTCCTCGCGGTCGCTGTCACCTGAGTACGACCACCAATGCTGGGCCAGTGCGCCGATGTTCCAGCCTCCAGGGTTAGGCGCCAAGGAGGCCAGCAGGAATGCCGGGCCCGCTTGATATTTGCCCTGGCCGAGCACATCGTGTTCTGCCGTTGGGAAAATCTGCGTGATACCTGCCCCCCACACTAAACCATCATCGCGAGCAGGCCCCGCGAGGGTCATGAGTGCAGTATCGCCAAAACCAGTTGTACGGTCATTGAATGGGTAGTTGCGACTGGACAAGTCTGAACTGGGGATGTTTCCAGGACGTCCCTGCAGCGCATGACCGAAGCTTTCGTCCATCGGTGTGGAGGAGTATTGGATGACTGGACGAACAATCAGGTTCCAGTCGTCGTCACCGAAACTAATCGGGAAGGACATTACCGGTTGAAAGTTCGTAGTGTTAGTCCAGCGCCCGTTGCTGGGAAGTGCGTCGTTATCGCCATCCTTGTGGGTATAGTCATTTTGTAGCCAAAGCATCCACGCCGCGCCCAATGGGTTTGCGGACATTTTGGCGAGTTTTTCTAGCTCTGCTTGGCTAGGCCCTTTAGCTTTATCATTGGCTAGATTAGAGGTTTCGGGAGCCTTTTTTTCAGACCTGACTGTTGGCTCTGCTTTGTCGACAGTTTGAGCAAGAAGTGACTCTGGAAGAAATCCGGTAAAGGCTACTGCCAAGACAGCATGCCCTAACAGGTTGACTTTAGTTCTATTATTTCTATTCATGAGTTCCTCTCTGGAAGGGCGCATTCGAATCTGGATGCTTTCGTGCTATTTCATGTGTGCTTCCGAATCTGCTGAATTATTTCTGGACGTGCATAAGTCCAATGTCGACTGACTCAACATGCATAATCTCTAGTCTTATAGACCGGTGTGTAGGTGGTTTTGGGACAGGAGATCGGATGTGACCGTTCTTCAGGTAAAAATTAACGAAATGCTGTTACCCAGCGTAGCTGTTGTCCTCGATTGCGCAAACATAAACGGATGTTGTGTCGCGTGTGCTTCTCTTCTGGCGAGCCACATAATTAATGTTATCTCCTGCGGGACGGGCGATGTGTTTAAGCTGGGAAGGTTGTTACAACATAGTTCAACTGCAGCGCTATGAGGCTATGTAGTGGTCTAATGAATCCGGACACCCATTTAGGGATGGTCTGAAGTAGCTCGCTAGACCACGGAAGCGCGTCTTCACATAACCGAACTGCCGTTTGATCACCCGGAACGGGTGCTCGACCTTGGCGCGCACTTGGGCCTTGGCCTTCTCGATCTTGCGCTTGGCTTTGTACAAAGGGCTGCGCTTACCCAGCTTCTTGTATGTACTGCGGCGGGCGGCAATCTGCCAGATGACCTCTCGGCCTTCATGTTCAGGGCGTTTCTCGACGCCGGTGTAACCCGCGTCGGCGCCGACCATGTTTTCCTCGCCGTGCAGCAGTTTGTCGACTTGGGTGATATCCGCCACATTGGCCGCCGTGCCCACCACGCTGTGCACCAGACCCGACTCATCATCGACACCGATGTGCGCCTTCATGCCGAAGTAGTACTGGTTACCCTTCTTGGTCTGGTGCATTTCTGGGTCGCGTTTGCCGTCCTTGTTCTTGGTCGAACTCGGCGCATTGATCAGCGTGGCATCGACAATGGTGCCTTGGCGCAACGACAGGCCTCGATCACCCAGATAGCCATTGATCACGGCCAGGATGCCAGCAGCCAGCTCGTGTTTTTCCAGCAGACGACGGAAGTTGAGGATCGTGGTTTCGTCGGGAATACGCTCCAGCCTCAGTCCGGCGAACTGGCGCAGGATGGTGGTCTCGTACAGCGCTTCCTCCATCGCTGGATCGCTGTAGCCAAACCAGTTCTGCATCAGATGTACGCGCAGCATCGCCATCAACGGGTAGGCCGGACGGTCACCATCACCTTTCGGGTAATGTGGCTCGATCAGGGCAATCAAACCCTGCCACGGCACCACCTGATTCATCTCGATCAGGAACAACTCTTTGCGGGTCTGCATACGCTTGCCGGCATACTCGGCATCGGCGAAGGTCATTTGCTTCATCGGAAAACTCGGCGGGTGAGTCCGGGCATTTTGCCAAAATCAGGAAGTCTTCTTCAGGATTTCCTTAGGCGAGAATGCTCGCCACAGAGAGGTGTCTGATGACCAAGCAACGCCGTACCTTTACGCCCGAGTTCAAGCGCGAAGCCGCCAGCCTGTGCTCGATCAGGGCTACAGCCATATCGAAGCAGCTCGATCACTAGGGTTGGTTGAGTCTGCCCTGCGCCGCTGGGTCAACCAGCTCCAGCAAGAACGAGGCGGTGTCACTCCGACCAGTAAGGCGCTCACACCCGAGCAGCAAAAAATCCAGGAGCTGGAAGCTCGGATCAATCGGCTGGAACGGGAAAAATCTATATTAAAGAAGGCCACCGCGCTCTTGATGGCCGAGGAACACGAGCGTTCGCGTTAATCGATCAACTCCGTTCTGAGGAGCCTGTTGATCTGTTGTGCTCGATATTTGAAGTCACCCGATCTTGCTACTACGCACACTGCCGAAAACGTCGAACTCCCGACGTTGAGCGGCTGGTTTTACGCAGCCGTGTGAACGAATTGTTCACCCAAAGCCGCAGTGCCGCAGGCAGTCGAAGCATTATGTTCATGATGCGCGAGGACGGCATAGAAATCGGGCGTTTCAAGGTGCGCAAGCTGATGAGCGAAATGAAGTTGATCAGCAAGCAACCCGGCTCACATGCCTACAAAAAGGCGACGGTCGAGCGGCCGGATATTCCGAACGTGCTGGATCGAGAGTTCAGCGTATCGGCACCCAATGAGGTCTGGTGTGGTGACATCACGTATGTCTGGGCTCAAGGTCGCTGGCACTATTTGGCGGCTGTGATTGATCTGTTCGCCCGCCGCGTGGTGGGCTGGGCGTTTTCATCGAAGCCCGATGCCGACCTGGTAATCAAGGCCTTGGACATGGCCTATGAGCAGCGTGGTCGACCTCAGAATGTGCTGTTTCACAGCGACAAGGAAGCCAATACGGCAGCCGAAGCTTCCGTCAGCGACTGTGGCGCTATCGTTTTAAGCAGAGCATGAGCCGGCGTGGAAACTGCCACGACAACGCGCCGATGGAACGGTTGTTTCGCAGTTTGAAAACGGAATGGGTACCGAGCGTGGGCTACATGAGCGCTACGCTGGCACAGCAGGATATCGGCCGGTTTTTGATGCAGCGCTACAACTGGCAACGGCCACATCAATTTAACAGCGGGCTGGCGCCCGCTGTGGCCGAGGAGAAACTTAACGCAGTGTCCGGGATTAGTTGACCACTACACTATGGCCTTGCCTTGGCAGAAGGACCGCCCTGGCACCGACGGTCCTCCTGATTCGCCCGCTTACTGGGTTTTGAGGTGTTGATAGGATTTGGCCATATCCTGTGCCCAGATATTAAGCACCGCCCGGAAGTCGGTGGCTTGTACGACCTGCGATGAGTTGTCGAGGTCTGCACCGGCGCCTTTGCGTACCACTTCAGCTACCACTTTGTTGCTGGCGCTGTCGATGAACGCGGCTTCTGTGGCAAGGGTGGTGTCTTGGTCGCGGATACCGGTCGCGGCGCTGACGCCCGCGGCCACCAGGGCGATAGGGATTACTTCGTAAGGGCGCAGACCCTTGGTAGAAGCGCTGACCGCGGTGATGGCTGGTCGCACTACCAGGGTTTGTGGGCCGGGGCCGTTAGCCAACGGCAGCTCTTTGGCAAAGGCTGTTTTCAGCGCCTGGTCGTAATACTGGGTGATGCCTTTTAGGGTATTTGCAGGCAGCTTTTCGGTCGGTTGTGGCTGTGGGTACAGCTGGCTGGGCTCAAGATAAACGCTGGTGTAGCGCTTCACATCCATACCGGGTTGAATCCAGCGCATGACCGATGCCCCAGAAGGCGATGTTTCTTCTTTGAGTTGGCTGTAATCCTTCAAAAAGCCCGAGTACTGGTCGGGTTCGACATACTTACTGGCGCACCCCGACAGCGCGAAAGAAAGCACGCACAACGATGCGGCAAGTGATCTGATTTGCATATGAAGCTCCAGTGTTGTCAGCAGTGACGTGAGCATTGGTAAAACTAGTCGGTTTTCTCCAGAAAGCCGATCTTTTCCATAGAAATATCAACGATCAGCTTAGGGTCCTAAGGTCTTGCCCTAAAAATTGGTTGACCTTCCCAATGTGTCAAGTCGGATAAGCGATCTGGAAGCTGTTTCGTCTCAGCAAATCCAAGTCGACTCCAGCCCTGGAAGGCACAATGATGAAAGGTACACGCATAACCCTGATCACGGCGACGATAGCGCTCGCTCTCATTACTGCTGGATGCAAAGAGACCCAGCCCACTGCCGCTGCGGCCAACCCCCCCAGCGTTCCGGTCGCCGAGGTGATCGTTCGCCCGGTGACCCCCTATGTTGAGTTCACCGGTTCCCTGAGCGCGGTCAAGCGGGTTGAGCTTCGCCCGCGAGTCGCCGGCTACATCCAGGAAGTGAGCGTGCCGGAGGGGCGCTACGTTGAGAAAGGCAGTCGGCTGTTTCTCATTGATCCGCGCGTATTCCAGGCCGCCGTAAACGCAGCTTCTGCGCGATTGCGCGAGGCTGAGGCGGCATCACTGCTCGCTCAAGCCGAGCATGCACGCGCCGAACAGTTGTTCGCGAAAAAGGTGGTTGCCCGTGACCGCCTGGACACCGCTATCGCCTCACGCAATGCCGGCAAAGCCCAGGTCGACGCCGCCAAGGCCGCGTTGGACGCTGCGCAATTGGACCTGAGCTTCACCCGTGTCACCGCACCGATCAGCGGCCGGGTTGGCCACACCCATGTTACTGAAGGCAACTATGTCACCAATGGCGTGACCCTGCTCACCACCATCGTCTCGGTCGATCCGCTGCACGTTTATTTCGATGTCGATGAACGTACCTATTTGCGTTCACTCGCCCAAGGTCGAGGCAAGGCCGGCGCACAGGCGTCACAGGCGCCCAAGGTGATGGTCGCTTTGCTCAGCGACACAACCTATGCGCGCCCCAGTCGCCTCGACTTTCTCTCCAATGCCGCCGATCGTGGTACCGGAACGGTGAGGGTGCGCGCGGTGGTCGATAACCCCGATGGACAATTGACGCCGGGGCTTTTTGCCAAGATCAAGCTGGAAACCGGGGCGCCGCAAGAGCAGGTGCTGATCTCCGATCAATCGATAGGCACCGACCAGGGCAGCCGTTATGTGCTGGTCGTCGGCGAAGGTGACAAGACCCAATACCGCCCGGTAGAGCTGGGGCCGATGGTCGATGGCTTGCGGGTAATCAATCAAGGCTTGCAAGCGGGTGAGCGCATCGTCGTCAAAGGCCTGGTACGCCCGGACATGCAGATCACGCCACAGATGGCTGCGATAGATGGCACGCCAATTGAAATGTCCGAAGCCGTGGGAGTCGCGCCATGAGCTTTCCACGCTTTTTCATTGATCGGCCGATCTTTGCCATCGTGCTCTCGATTCTGATGATGATTGCCGGAATCGTTGCTTTCTTCCAGTTGCCGCTGAGCGAATATCCGGCAGTGACACCGCCAACCGTGCAAGTAACCGCCGCTTATCCCGGCGCCAACCCCAAGGTTATTGCAGAAACTGTGGCAGCGCCGATTGAACAGGCGATCACAGGGGTAGAGGGCATGCTCTACATGTCGTCGCAGTCGGCAACCGACGGGCGCATGATCCTGACCGTCACCTTCGCCCAGGGCACTAATGCCGACATGGCCCAGGTCCAGGTGCAAAACCGGGTCTCGCGGGTACTCTCGCGGCTGCCGGAAGAGGTCCAGCGCCAGGGCGTCATCACCCAGAAGACATCACCGGACATTCTCATGGTGGTGCACCTGCTGTCGCCCGACAAACGCTACGATCCCCTGTACATATCGAACTATGCCTACCTGCAGGTGCGCGACGAGTTGTCCCGCTTGCCGGGTGTCAGTGATGTCCTGGTGTGGGGCGCAGGCGAATACAGCATGCGCCTCTGGCTCGACCCGAACCTGATTGCCGCGCGCGGGCTGACCGCCGGCGAAGTGATTGCCGCGGTGCGTGAACAGAACGTGCAGGTGGCGGCCGGCTCAGTCGGCCAGGCGCCAAATTCCACCGCGGCCTTTCAGGTCACGGTGAATACCCTCGGGCGCTTGAGTGATGAGCAGCAGTTCGGCGATATCATCATTCGTACTGGCGAAAACGGTCAGGTCACGCGTTTGCGCGATGTCGCCCGCATCGAAATGGGTGGCGATGCCTATGCACTGCGCAGCCTGCTTGACGGCGAACCGGCAGTGGCGTTGCAGATCATTCAGAGCCCGGGTGCCAACGCACTCGATGTTGCCCAGTCGGTACGGGAAACCATCCAGCGACTTGAAGTCAACTTCCCCGCAGGGCTGAGTTCGCGCATCGCCTATGATCCGACCGTCTTCGTTCGCGCTTCGCTTGAGACCGTGGCCATCACCTTGTTGGAAGCGATCTTTCTTGTCGTCATCGTGGTGGTGGTATTCCTGCGCAGTTGGCGGGCGTCGCTCATCCCGCTGATGGCCGTGCCGGTGTCGCTGGTCGGCACCTTCGCGGTCATGCACTTGATGGGCTTCTCGCTCAATACCTTGTCGTTGTTCGGCCTGGTGCTTTCGATTGGTATCGTTGTCGATGACGCGATTGTCGTGGTCGAGAACGTCGAGCGTCATATCGAGAACGGCGAGCCACCGAAACAGGCCGCAAGGCTTGCCATGGATGAAGTTACCGGCCCGATCATCGCGATTACCTCGGTGCTTGCTGCGGTGTTCATTCCGACGGCGTTCCTGAGCGGTTTGCAGGGCGAGTTCTATCGCCAGTTTGCGCTCACGATCGCCATCTCGACCATCCTTTCGGCGATCAATTCGCTGACCCTTAGCCCGGCACTCGCCGGCCTTCTGTTGCGCCCGCGCCAGGCGGCGCTTGCTGGCGATCCTCGCAGTCTGCGTGGTCGCGTGGTTCGTCTGCTGCAGGCGCTTGGTCGACCGCTGGAAAATGCCCCGAACGCTTATGGCAACTCGGTGCGCAAAGTCGTACGGGTCAGCGGTGTAGCGCTGGTGGTTTACGCCGGGCTGCTGGGGCTGACGTACGTCGGCTTCCAGGCGGTGCCGCCGGGCTTCGTGCCAATGCAAGACAAATACTACCTGGTGGCAATCGCCCAACTGCCGAACGCCGCATCGCTGGATCGTACCGAAACTGTGGTCAAGCAAATGTCGACGCTTGCGCTTGCAGAGCCCGGAGTGGAAAGCGTCGTTGCCTTCCCGGGGCTGTCGATCAACGGCTTTGTCAACGTGCCCAACGCCGCCGTGATGTTTGTCATGCTCGATCCGTTCAAGGCGCGTGCGACTGACGAACTGGGGGCGAACGCCATTGCGGGACGCCTGCAAGCCAAGTTCGCCAGCATCCCCGACGGCTTCCTCGGCGTGTTCCCGCCGCCTCCGGTGCCAGGCCTTGGCGCTACCGGTGGGTTTAAAATGCAGGTCGAGGATCGCGCGGGTGCCGGGCTCGAGGCCTTGGTCCAGCAGACCCAGCTGTTGATGATGAAAGCCACCGAGTCAGGCCAAGTGGCCGGACTGCTCACCAGCTTCGACATCAATGCACCGCAGCTCGATGTGGTGATCGACCGTACCCAGGTGAAAAGCCAAGGGGTGCGCTTGGCGGATGTGTTCGAGTCGCTGCAGGTCTATCTCGGCTCCCTCTATATCAACGACTTCAACCGCTTCGGTCGCACCTACAAGGTTATGGCCCAAGCCGATGCCGACCACCGCATGCAGGCGGAGGCCATCGGCCGCCTGCAAGTACGCAACGCTGCGGGGGCCATGCTGCCGTTATCTTCGTTCGTCACCGTTACGCCGAGTTCCGGCCCGGACCGGGTGATCCGCTACAACGGTTACCCGTCGGCGGACATTTCTGGCGGCGCAATGGCGGGGGTCAGTTCCGGGCAAGCGGTTGCACTCATGGAGCAACTGGCGAAGGAAATGCTGCCTGAGGGCATGAGCTTCGAATGGACTGACCTTACCTACCAGCAAAAACTGGCCGGCGATTCTGCGTTGTTCATTTTCCCGCTGTGCGTGCTGCTCGCTTATCTGATCCTCGCCGCGCAATACAACAGCTGGCTGCTGCCCTTGGCGGTCCTGCTGATCGTGCCGATGTGCCTGCTCAGCGCGATCATCGGCGTGTGGTGGGTGGGCGGCGACAACAACGTGTTCGTCCAGATCGGGCTGGTTGTGCTGGTTGGTTTGGCCGCCAAGAACGCCATTCTCATCGTCGAGTTTGCACGCAGCCGTGAAGCCCAAGGTGCGAGCACCCTGGAGGCGGTCATCGAGGCGTGTCGATTACGCTTGCGGCCGATCCTGATGACCTCGCTGGCGTTTATCGCCGGGGTCGTTCCGCTGGCAATGGCCAGTGGCGCAGGGGCTGAGATGCGTCAGGCCATGGGGGTTGCGGTCTTCGCCGGCATGCTTGGGGTGACGCTGTTCGGTCTGTTCCTGACCCCGGTGTTTTATGTGGTGGTACGCCGTGTGGCGGCCCGCTTTGAGCGCCACGGCTCACGTTCGATGACGCACATGGAGGAGAGCAGGTCATGAAAGGTCCCATTCACGCCGTGCTGTTACCGCTCAGTGCGCTCATTCTGCTGGCCGGATGTGCGGCGGTAGGCCCTGACTATTCACCCTCTACGCTGCCTTCATCGCGCTTTCCGGCCAGCTTTGGCGAGCCAGGCACGGGCCTCAGTGCAGGGGCCGTCGAAGTCGAGTGGTGGCGGGCCTTTGACGAACCGGCGCTATCGACTTTGATTCAGCGCGCGCTGGCGTCGAACCATGACATCGGCATCGCGGTCGCGCGGCTCGAAGAGGCGAAGGCGATTGTCCGTGAGAACCGCCAGGCGTTTCTGCCTAGCGGCGGCCCCGCGCTCAGCTATGAGAGCTTTCGCCGCAGTGAAGTCGAAACGCCGTCTGGTCAGCAGCGGCATATCGAAACCTATCGCGGTGCGGTCGATGCGTCCTGGGAAATCGATTTGTTTGGCCGGGTGCGCCGCTCGGTGGAGGCGGCTCAGGCTCAAGCAGGTTCTCGTGAGGCATTGCTGCGCAGTGTGCAGGCCGGGATCGCCGCTGCGGTCGCTGCGACCTGGTTCGAGCTACGCGGTCTGGAGGCTGAACTGGCAGTCGCTGTCGACATCAGCCAAAGCCAGCGTGAAAGCCTGGAAATGGTCGAGCGTCTGGTGAGTGCCGGCTCTGCCCACGAATTCGATCGCCTGCGCGCCGAGGCGTTGTTACGCAGTGTTGAGGCCGTGGTGCCGGACCTTGAACGCCGTCGTGCAGCCTCCTTCAACGCCCTGGCAGTGCTTCTGGGTGAATCGCCACAGACGTTCAAGCCGCCTGCTGCCCAGCCTGCGCGTGAAACGCTGGCTGTTCGCAGCATCGCCGTGGGCGATCCGGCCGGGCTCCTCTCCCGGCGAGCCGACATTGCTGCGGCCGAACGTAACCTCGCTGCGGCGACCGCCCGCATCGGGGTCGAAACGGCCGGTCTCTATCCCGATATTCAAATACGAGGTTCGATCGGGTTGGTCGCCGGGAGTCTTGATGCGATGAGTGATGGGGCGCAATCGAGCTTCATTGGCCCGGCCATTCGCTGGTCACTGCTCGATACCGGGCGGGTGCGGGCGCGGATCGCTGCCAGCGAGGCACGCACTCGAGAAGCGTTGATCGTCTATGACCAAACCCTGTTGCGCGCCCTGCAGGAAACCGACGATGCCTTCAAAGGCTATGGCGCTGCGGGCGACACCCTTGGCTTGCGTCTGCTTGAGTCAGCCGCCAGCCGTGAGGCGGCCCGCCTGGCGCGGGTGCAGTTTATGGAAGGCGAGGGGGTGTACCTGGATGTGCTCGAAGCTGAACGCTCTGATTACGCCAGCCGGCGTGCGCTGGTGATCGCCCGTACCAACCAGCGCCTTGCGGTGGTCAGCATCTATAAGGCACTGGGCGGCGGCTGGGAGCTTTGTGCGCAGGCGCAGCGCGAGTGTGCCGGCGCCGATGGCCTTGCTTACGTGCCTGATGCGAAACAAATCACTCTAAGGCCTTGACCTTCCCCTCTTGGGAGGCTTCAAGCTTTGCGTTAACAGTAACACTCAAGGGGTAGTTCAATGACATCCGTTGCCGTGCAAGCAGATTCCAATTCATCCAAGTCCGCAGGCCGTCGTCTTAGCCTGCCGGTCGAAGGCATGACCTGTGCCTCCTGCGTCGGCCGTGTCGAGCGCGCACTCAAGGCCGTTCCCGGCGTGCATTCGGCTACGGTCAATCTCGCCACTGAACGTGCCGATTTGACCTTTACCGGCGTGGCCGATCCGCAGGCGGCGGTACACGCCATCGAGCGTGCGGGTTACAGCGTGCCTGAGCAGACGCTCGAGCTGTCGATCGAGGGCATGACCTGCGCCTCGTGCGTAGGCCGGGTAGAGAAGGCGCTCAAACAAGTTCCTGGTGTGCTCGAGGCCACCGTCAACCTGGCCACAGAGCGCGCGCAGGTCCGTCACCTTGCCGGCGCCCTTGCGGCAAGCGACCTGCAGGCCGCAGTCAACCAGGCCGGTTATAGCGCTCGAGCGTTGTCCTCGGAATCGGCCGATGCGGGCGATCAGGACAATGAGCGTCGTGAGCACGAAGCACGATCGCTGCACCGCTCATTGCTCATTGCCGCGATCCTTACCTTGCCGGTGTTCATCCTTGAAATGGGCTCGCACCTGGTGCCGGCCATGCATCACTGGGTGATGGAGGTGCTGGGCCAGCAGTTGAACTGGTATGTGCAGTTTGCGCTCGCCACCCTTGTGCTGTTCGGTCCGGGGCTACGGTTTTTCCAAAAGGGCATACCGGCATTGTTGCGGGGTGCGCCGGACATGAACTCGCTGGTCGCGGTCGGTACGTCGGCCGCCTATGGTTACTCGCTGGTCGCAACCTTTGTCCCTGAGGTACTGCCACAGGGCACCGCCAACGTCTATTTTGAAGCGGCGGCGGTGATTGTCACCCTGATCCTGCTTGGGCGCACGCTGGAGGCGCGCGCCAAAGGCAAAACCTCGCAAGCCATCAAGCGGCTGGTCGGGCTGCAGGCCAAGACCGCACGGGTCGAGCGCGACGGCAAAACCATTGAAATTGCGCTTGATCAGGTTGTCGCTGGTGACGTGGTGTTCGTGCGTCCGGGCGAGAAGATCCCCGTCGACGGCGAAGTGGTGGAAGGCGCCTCCTATGTCGATGAGAGCATGATTAGTGGTGAGCCGGTGCCGGTGGCAAAAAGCGTGGGCGCCGAAGTTGTCGGCGGCACGATCAACAAGACCGGTGCGTTCAGCTTCCGTGTGACCAAGGTCGGTGCCAACACGGTGCTGGCGCAGATCATTCGCCTGGTCGAACAAGCCCAGGGGTCGAAATTGCCGATCCAGGCATTGGTCGACAAAGTGACCATGTGGTTCGTCCCGGCGGTCATGGCTGCTGCGACGTTGACCTTTCTGGTCTGGCTGTTCTTCGGCCCGGCCCCGGCGCTGACCTTTGCCCTGGTCAACGCCGTCGCGGTGCTGATCATCGCCTGTCCGTGCGCCATGGGCCTGGCCACGCCGACCTCAATCATGGTCGGTACCGGCAGGGCCGCCGAGTTTGGCGTGCTCTTTCGCAAGGGTGAAGCATTGCAAGCATTGCGTGATGTTAGCGTTGTCGCCCTCGACAAGACTGGCACGCTGACCAAAGGCCGCCCGGAGCTGACCGACCTGATTACCGCCGAGGGCTTTGAGTATGACGAAGTTCTCGCCCTGGTGGCGGCGGTCGAAACCCGCTCTGAACACCCGATTGCCGAAGCAATCGTTGCCGCGGCCCAGCAACGCGATCTGACGGTAGCCCCTATCGAGGGCTTCGACGCCACCCCAGGCTTCGGTGTCTCGGCCAAAGTGGCTGGCCGAACCGTCGCCGTCGGTGCTGACCGCTTCATGACCCACCTTGGCCTTGATGTGCGCAGCCTGCTGCCAACCGCCCGGCGCCTGGGTGAGCAAGGCAAGAGCCCGCTGTATGCCGCGATCGATGGCCGCTTGGCGGCGGTAATCGCGGTCGCCGACCCGATCAAAGAGACCACCCCCGATGCCATCAAGGCGCTCCACGCACTGGGGCTCAAAGTCGCGATGATCACTGGCGACAACGCCGCGACTGCCGCCGCAATTGCCAAGCAGTTGGGCATCGACGAAGTCGCCGCCGAGGTCTTGCCCGACGGCAAAGTGGCGGCGCTGAAGAAGTTTCGCAGCGACGGTGCGCGCGTAGCCTTCGTTGGTGATGGTATCAACGACGCGCCAGCACTGGCTGAAGCGGACGTTGGGCTTGCCATCGGCACCGGTACTGATGTAGCGATCGAGGCGGCGGACGTGGTGTTGATGTCGGGTGACCTGCGCGGTGTACCAAACGCCATCGCCCTCAGCCAGGCGACGATTCGCAACATCAAACAGAACCTGTTCTGGGCCTTCGCCTACAACGCGGTGCTGATCCCGGTGGCAGCAGGGATGTTGTATCCGCTCAATGGCACCTTACTTTCGCCGATCTTCGCCGCTGCGGCGATGGCGCTTTCCAGTGTCTTTGTGCTCGGCAACGCGTTGCGGCTTAAGCGTTTGCAGGTACCCATGGCGGTAGAGGCGCACGCAGAGGCATCGCCGAACGCTGCACCAGCGCCGCGTCACGCCTGATGAATGAGCATTGAGAGGCGCGCGATGAGCAAACATGTTGAGATACGCCAGGCCGGTCGTACCCTTGTGGTGCCGGAGGGCATGACCCTTCTGGAAGCGGCGCTCGCTGAGCACATAGACTTTCCGCATGGCTGCCGCTCTGGCCGTTGCGGGGCGTGCAAGTCACGGCTGATCAGTGGTGAGGTAGACTTGCTTGAACACAGCCGTTTTGCGCTCTCGGACGAGGAGAAGGCCCAGGGCCTGATCCTCGCCTGCCGGGCACTGCCAAGAACCGATGCGGTCGTCTCCTGGCTTGGCGGCGACGAGCAAGCCCCGGCGCATCCCCGTCGCCGCCTGATCTACCGTGTGCAAGCCATTGAGAATGTGACCCACGACATCAAGCAGGTCCGGCTTGTTATCGACGACGCCGAGCCGCTGGCCTTTACCGCCGGCCAATACGCCCAGGTGACCTTCCCAGGTGCGTTCACACGCGACTATTCGATGGCCAATGGGCCCGGCGAGCGCGGGCTGGAGTTCCACATTCGGCGGGTGCCAGGCGGGGCCGCGAGCGAACGCATCCACAACGAGTTGAAACCAGGGGATCCGGTGGTGGTGGAGGGGCCGTTCGGTTCCTCCTACCTTCGCGAGCAGCACAACGGGCCAATTCTATGCATCGCTGGCGGCTCAGGCCTGGCACCGATCAAGGCGATCATCGAGACGGCCATTGCACGCGCCATGAAGCAACCGATCCATTGCTACTTCGGCGCCCGCAGCGAGCGCGATCTCTATCTGCTGGATCACTTCGCACGTTTGGTGCAACAACACCCCAACCTGATGTTTATGCCTGTGCTGTCGGATGCCACATCGGCGACACACTGGCGTACCGGCTGGGTGACAGATGCCATTGGTGCCGACCTGCAGGACCTGGACGGCTGGAAAGCCTATGTCGCCGGGCCGCCTGCGATGGTCGAAGCGGCGATGCAAATCACCACGACGCGAGGCCTGCAACCGGAAGACTTGCATGCGGATGTGTTCTATACGCCGACATCAGGAATAGCGAACACATAAAGGACTCACGATAAAAGGAATGGAAGATGAATAAGCTATTCACCGCCCTGTTGGTCACCAGTATTACTCTGGCCGCCAGTGCGGCTATGGCCAAGGGCGGCAACCCGAAGAACAACGGTAATTACGACATCAACAATGACGACATTACCCCGCTTTTCGTATGGCGAGAGGGGCGGCTGGTGAAAAACCCCGAATACCTGAGCGAGCGCCGCAGCAGCAAGGAAAACAGTGCTGTAGCCGCCCGTGAAAGCGAGGCATCAAAGCAGTACGAGTAATTGTTGTAGCCCACCGTTAAAACCTGCACTCAACCATCAGGAGCGTTTAATGCTTACTTTCAATATTCCTAACATGACCTGTGGCGGTTGCGCCAAGTCCGTCACTAACGCACTGCGCAGTGTCGACCCTGACGCTCGCATTGAAACTGATCCAGCTACACGCAAAGTCAGCGTCAACAGCACGACCGATGAGCGCGATTTCCTCGCGGTACTCGAAGAGGCCGGATATCCACACCAAAAGTAAGCCAAGGCCATGACGGCGGTGCGCTGAAAGGTTTCCAGGCACTGCCGTCACTCCTCGCACGGGTGCACATCCTCAAAATCGAAAAAGGGGCGGAAAAACCTGTATCGATAGCTTGACCTTTCCATGGTGGGAAGCTTTAGGGTTTCTCCACAACAACAAAGAAAGGGCAGTTACATGGATTTAGCTCCGCACCAACATCGCTGTTGTACATCCTCTTACTTAGTTATTCCTCCAGGCCCTCTGGCCGCGTCTGGTGGCCGTGCGATGCATGCACCGCCAGTGAATATCGACATGCCATTAGCCATAAACAACCTCACCATCACTCTCACTAACGAGGACAGAATCGATACTTTTTTTGTGAACCGTTGATGAAAAGGAATTCATTGGTAACTAATGGAGATGTTCATGAATAAGGTCAGTGCATACCGCGACGCTGTTAATTCAGAAACTGTTTTCGACCAATCGGCAGCGTCCACTGCTGATGTATCCGCTCTATTGGCCCAGGCATTGAAGCCAGGTGCCACCTATGCGCAGATCACCCTCGCGCTCGAGGCCCTGCTTGCGATCACCGAGAAGGGCTTGGCAGGGGATGCCAGCGCCTACGCGCAATATCAGTCACTGCTCCTGGAATTGCACAATAACGGTGAGCCTCGCACAGAGCCGACCCGCCGCTGGATGGCAAGCCAGGTCTATCTGATCGAAGATCAGTTCGCGCCAAAGTTGTCTGACTTTTCTATGCTATCGGTGGAAGCGTTCCGCAAAAAAGTCGACGACGAGATTGCCTCACGTAGCCGGGTAAATCACCCGATGTCGGTCCACCTTTTCCAGGGCACGCCGCCTATTGAAGATGTGCGATTCTTCCTGGAGCACCACTGGACCCGCTCTTACAACTTCTACAGCCTTCTGGCCGAACTGGCCTTTCGCTTCGAAGCCATCGAAGACGCCTCGGTATTTTATCGCAACCTGTATGGCGAAGCGGGAGCGGAGACCCCGGAACGTTCGCACCCGGCGCTGCTTGCCCATCTGATGACCTATTTCGATATTCCGCTGCGTATCGATTTCCCCGCGCTGCAACCCTTGGAAAAGGCCTATCTGAATAACCGCATCCGTTGCGTGCGTCACACCGATGTCGCCTGGGGACTTGCCTTGCTGTACGCGGTCGAGTCAGTGAGTTGCGTCAACCACCGGCGCATCTACGAACTGTTGCAACGTCTGGATGTTCCAGAGCAGCCCAGCGAGTTTCACCGCCTTCACGGTACTCAGGACGAGATCGATACCGAGGAGATGTGGGCGCTCATTGCCAAATTCGCGCCGAGCGAAGCGTTCCAGCGCACCTTCTTGCAGGCGCTGGCGCGTCACTTTGAAATCAACAAGGCCTACTTCGATATGTTGTGGCAGGAAATGCAGAAGCAGTCCACCCACACAGCCTGAGCCGTCAGGGTGCACGTAGAACAAAATAAGGAGCACACAGGATGAGTACTCGCAATTTTTCTCTGCAGCAACTGCAACACCTTCATAGCCGTGAGGCACGTATCGTCGCTGATGCGCTGACAGCCAATGCCACCTACAGCCAAATCGAAAGCGCCGCCAAGGTGCTTGGCGATCTGACCGAGACGGCCCACCAGGGTAACGCCACGGCCTACGCTGAGTATCAGCAGCTGCTCTATATCCTTTCGCTGAGCGATGACGTTGAAACAGCGTTGACCCGCCGCTGGCTGGCCAATGCCATCTATCGTGTAGAAGAGCGTTTCATGCCAGCTGCCGATCTGTCTGCGCCGCTGTCCGAGGCCGATTTCCAGAAGCGCCTGGAACAAGAAATTGCCGCGCAGTCTCGCGAAAAGCACCCCATGTCGCAGTACGTATTTGCGGGTAACGCATCCCCTGCGCAGTTGCAGGTCTTTCTGCGGCATCAGTGGTTCCGTACCTATCGCCTGTATCGGGACGCGGCGGACCTGTTGGTGAACCTGACGGATGTCGACGAGGCTGCCGCGCTCAGTCGCTACCTCTACGGTGAGCTGGGTGAGGAGGACGAGCAGCGTTCGCATCCGCGACTGCTGGCCAAACTGCTCAATGCCGTGGACCTGGACGCGGACTTTGAGGCCATTACGACGATGCCCGAAGAAATCGCCTACCTGAACAATCGCGCCCGCAGCTTCCGCAATCCTGATGCTGGCTGGGGCCTGGCGGTTTTCTACATCACCGAACTGGTGGTCCCGGGCAATCACGAGAAGCTCTATCACGCATTGCTTCAGGCGGGTGTCAGCGAAGATGCGGCCGAGTACTACAAGATCCACATCAGCCTTGTGCCGCCTCGTGCCAAGCGCGAATGGCAGCTGATTGCGCGGCGTATCCCGGACGTGGCGTTCCAGAATTCGTTCCTGACCTCGTTGGCGCAGCATTTCCGTTTGGAAAGGGCTTACTACGATGCGGTCTGGGAAGAACTGCAGAGCGTCAAGTAACTGCCCCTGGGACAAAGCGAGCAATAGAACATGCCGAGTCATATAACAGAATCCCGTATCCACGGAGGGGCTTACTCGTCCCCGGAATTTGCCGCGATCTTCTCAGATACCAATCAGGTGCAGAAGTGGCTTGATGTCGAGCTGGCGCTGGCGCTAACCCAGGCAGAGATGGGCGTTATTCCTCAGCAGGCGGCGCAGGAGATTGCCCGCGTGGCTGAGGTGGGACGATTCGATCTCGAGGCATTGGGCAAGGAAGGTATGGAGACAGGGCACATTCTGGTGCCCACCATCCGCGCCTTGGCCAGGTTGTGTTCAAACGGGTGGGGCGAGTACGTGCATTACGGCGTGACCACCCAGGACATTCTCGATACCGGTTTGATCCTGCAGATCAAGCAAGCATGGAGCCGGGTCCTGAGCCGGTTGCATGCGATCCGCAAGCATCTGCTTACCCTGGCCCAGCGCCATAAGCACACGCCAATGGTGGCACGCACCCATGGTCAGCAGGCACTGCCGACTACGTTTGGCTACAAGGTTGCGGTCTGGATCGATGAGATTGACCGCCACCTGGCGCGCTTTGACGAGGCGCGAGAACGGGTGCTGGTGGGCAACCTGACCGGGGCCGTGGGTACCATGGCGGCGTTTTCCGGGCAGGGTTTTGAGATTCAGCAACGCACCTTGGCCAAGCTCGGGCTCGGCGCGCCGCTGACCAGTTGGCACAGCGCACGGGACCGGGTGCTGGAGGCCGCCTGGCTGTTGGTCCAGGTCTCGCTGACGCTAGGTCGGATCGCTAACGAAATCTATCACCTGCAGCGCAGCGAAATAGACGAAGTGCGCGAGGCCGCGCGGCCGGGGCAGGTTGGCAGCAGCACCATGCCGCACAAGCAGAACCCGTCGACGGTTGATCTGATCAGCGCGTTGTCGCGCCTGGTGCGGGGCCAGATGGTTGCGCTCACCGACGCAGCCTTTCAGTTGCATGAGCGTGACGGTAGCGCCTGGCGTATCGAGTGGGCGGCGTTGCCGGAACTGTTCATTTACGCCGGTGCGCTGCTTACCCGCATGGAGGGATTGCTGGCGGCCGGGCTTGAAGTGCGCGAGGAGCGCATGCGCGCCAATCTTGAGCTGTTCGGCGGGCTGATTTTGTCGGAGCGGGTGATGCTTGCGTTGGCAACGCAGTTTGGCAAGCAGACCGCCCACGAGCTGGTCCATGAGGTATCGCGGGAATCGCGGCGAAGTGGCATCTCGTTTCGTGATGCCTTGCTTAATGATCAACGCCTGCAGGGTTGCTTCACCGTACAGGCGCTGGAAGACCTGCTCAACCCCGCAACCTACACAGGCTTGGCGACGCAGATGGTCGATCGGGTCGCCGGCATTGCGCTACCCGACCTTGCACGCGATGAGCGTGAAGGCACGAAGTCAAGGCAAGGAAAACCCAATCAGTCTCAGCACGTGATGGAGGGTATGTGATGGATCAGCAAACATTGGAAAGGGTAGCCCGTACTGCTTGCACTGCACATTCGCAGAGCATCGGTGCTGATCAAGCTGAAGAGGGGTGCCAGCACGAACACAGCCATATTCTGGACTCAAAAACTCACGGTGGAGGTTATGCAGGCCCGGTGAGCCGGAGGATTTTCTGCAGCCACTGTCGTTTGCAGCGCTGGCTCGACGTGGAAGCCGCACTGGCAATGGCGCAGGCGGATGTCGGTATCATCCCGCGCCAGGCCGCGCTCGATATTGAGAAGGCGGCGCAGCTATCAGCGGTCGATCTGCGCCAGATTGCCGATGGCGTGGCCAGCACTGGGCATTCGTTGATGCCGCTGCTCAGTGCGTTGCAGAAAAATTGCAGCCCGGGCGCCCGCGAATACGTGCACTTCGGCGCCACCACTCAGGACATCCAAGACACCGCCCAGTCGTTGGAAATGCGCGACGTACTGGATGCGATGGAGCTCGAACTTGATGTGCTGCTGGCCAAACTGGCGGTGCTGGCGGATGCGCAGCGTGATGCCCTGATGGTTGCCAGAACCCACTCGATTCCAGCACTGCCCACCACCTTCGCCCTGAAGGTCGCCGGATGGGTCGACGAGCTTTTGCGGCACCGCGAACGCCTTGGTGAGGCCCGCAAGCGGATTCTGGTGGTACAGCTATTCGGTGGTGTCGGTACGATGGCAGCCTTTGGCACTGAAGCCATGGCCATGCTGGAGAGATTTGCCCAGCGGCTGTCGTTGCAGGTGCCACTGGCGGGCTGGCATGTGTCGCGCGATCGGGTCACCGAGTTCGTCAGCACCCTGGCGATGGTCACCGCTTCCCTGGCGCGGGTAGCAGACGAAATCCGCACCTTGAACCGCTGGGAAATCGGCGAGGTGGAGGTGGGTTGGACGCAGCAGCAGATCGGCAGCAGCACGATGCCGCACAAGCGCAACCCTGAGGGTTGCGAACAGGTAGTAGTGCTCGCACGTCTGGCCAAGGCTCAGGTCATGCTCGCCCTCGACGCGATGATCCTGGAGCACGAACGCGACTACCGCGGCACGCGCCTTGAGTGGTGTGCGGTTGCCGACGTTTCTCATTACGCGCTGATGGCCTTTTCATTGCTGATTGACACGATCAGCAACCTCACGGTCAACGACAAGACCATGGCACGCACGGCAAACGCGTTCAGCGATGCCATCTGCACCGAGGCGTTTGTGTTTGAAATGGCGAAAAAGCTGGGCAAGAGCAGCGCCTACGAAATCATTTTCGAGATCACCCAGACGTGCCAACGCAACCGCGTCTCGATGCGTGAGTCAATCGAGTCCGACCCGAGGGTAAACGCCGTTATGGACGCGCAGACGCTGGCCAGGCTGTTCGAACCCAGAAGCCATCTTGGTATGGCGCAAAAGATCGTCGACAACGTGCTGGGCAAGGTTGCCAGCCATCACTGAGTTATCAATCACTAGTTGCAGCCGTACGGCAAATCATGGAGAGAAAAATGTCAAAAGCTATTGGGTTGGATAACGCCAAGGTCGAGCAATTTTCTGCGCGGATCATGGAAGACTACGGCAACACCCTGCGCGGCGCGATGCTGTACATCGGCGACCAGTTGGGCCTGTTCAAAGCGCTCGCGCACGGTGAGGCGGTGACCCTGGAGGAGTTGGCGGACCAGACCGGTTTCAATGCGCGATACCTGCGCGAGTGGTTGGGCAGCATGGCGACCGGCAATTACGTGACCTACGATCCGCAAACCAAGCGTTATCGAATGCCGCCCGAGTTCGCTCCGGTGCTAGCCGACGAGGACTCACCTTACTTCGCTGGCGGGATCATCCAGCTTAGCGTGCCGTTCGTGAGCATGGCGCCCCGTGTCATCGAGGCGTTCCGTAACGGTGGCGGCTGCCCGGAAGAAGCCTTCCCGATCGAGACCTGGGAGGGTATGGAGCGCATGACCATGCCTTGGTACAAACACTACCTGGTCCAGCACTGGATCCCGTCGCTGGACGGCGTCAAAGCAAAACTTGAGACTGGCGGCAGCGTCCTTGATTTTGGTTGCGGCAGTGGCCTGGCGGCAATCACCATGGCCAAGGCATTTCCCGAGGCGCGTATCGTCGGTTGTGATTTCCATCCGCCGTCGATTGAACGTGCACGGGCAAATGCCGAGGCGGCCGGGGTTGCCGATCGAGTGCAGTTCGAGGTCAGTGATTCTGATGCGCTGGTGGGCAAAAAGTTCGACTTCGTGACCACTTTCGTGGTCATCCATGACGCTACCGACCCGCAGCAAATGTTGAAGGACTTGCGTGAGTCGACCGCCGACGACGGCACCTACCTCATGGTGGAACTCAACCTCTCGGAAGACCTCCACGAAAACATGAATCTGTTCGGTCGCGTGATGTACCCGCAGAGCACGCTCTACTGCATGACCTGTTCGCTGTCGCACGGCGGTGCCGGTATTGGCGCGTTCATGGGCGAGAAGCGTGCCCGCCAGATGGGCGAGGCCGCCGGCTTCAGCCGCTTCCGTAAGGTGCCTTCCGAGCGGCCGGCGATGCCCGCCTTGTTCGAACTCAAGCCCTGAGGCCGTGCTGCCCTGGACTGCGCATCGCGCGGTCTGGGGTATCTACGAGGGGCCAAAGCAAGGCTGGCCCAAAGGTGCGGATCATTCAAGTAACGACGCAGCCTTGAGTAGATCGTGCAACCCCTCAGGTACCAGTGGTGAGGTCGCGGTAAAGTTTGAGCTATCGCGCCACTGGGCCCTGAACGCGGCACCATCAGTTTCGTGACCGTCGAGCCACGGTTGTTCGTATAGGCTGGTGTCGATGAACCTTGCGTCGTAAACCTGGACGATCTCATGCCCCGGCTTACCGGCGTAGGTGAAAATACTTTCCAGCGTGCCGAGCAAGAGAACAGCCGTGATGCGTTGGCCCAGTTCTTCCTGCACTTCCCTGGTAATGGCGTCAACGCTTCGCTCACCAAATTCAATGCCGCCACCGACAGGGCGAAAGAGCGTCTGCTGTTTTTCGTCGTCGTAGAACGCGTTGACTAGAATCTTTCCTTGATGATGAAAAACGCACAGGGCGAGGGCGCGAATGCGAGGCGCTGACACGACGTTAAATCCATTTGTTAGAGGTGGCTGCTTCATCTGTTGCTGCCGGGATGGGGCGTCTGCATCGCTGGAAATGCTAGCGCTGCGCTACCCAATACCCTTGCAGTGCCCGTGCTGCGGGCTCGATCGCGGCTACTTGCTGACGATGCAGCACCACATCCAGATCTACCGGCAGGTCGAAGTTATCTTGCTCGGCGCAGTCGCTGATCTTCTGCAATTGAAGTGCTTGTGGCTCCGGCAGAGCCGGCCAGTTGCCGACGGCGACGCCACGCAGGTAGCCAAAACACCACTCTTGCGCCAAGGCCAGCGGCTGGCCGGCGTGTTCGGTCTGTTCGAAGCGGGCCTTGAAGGCTTGCGGTTCAGTGGTCAGCTGGGCTGCCAGGGTGTTGAGGAGACGCACACAAAGGTCGATGAATGTGCGGCATTCTTCAGGCGTCTGCCATTGCGGGGTCTGCCCACCAAAGATCGCCGGGAACCATTCGGCAATGTCGATCTGCGCCGGGCTCGACACCAGGGCAGTGAAGTAGCCTTCAAGCTCGGAGGGGTTGAGCACGGAGTGGTCGTTACCGTACTTAAGCAACGTGTCTTCGATGAACTCGAACTCGCTGGGGCTGAGGGGGTGAATGTGCATAAAAAGGTTCCTTGGCGAGGTGAGCGTAAAAAAACCGGGGAGGATGGCGCTTTGCAGCGTTTTTATCCAGCCCTGTGTGACGGGATTAATTTATTCGCGCAGTCGTTCGTTCTCTTGGTAGCCACCGCTCGCCCGCTGCGCGGCGGGCCCATTCAATCCAGGAGACAGGCAATGACATCCGTATTCGACCGCGACGACATCGTGTTCCAGGTAGTGGTCAACCATGAAGAACAGTACTCCATCTGGCCCGACTATAAGGCTGTTCCAGCCGGCTGGCGCACCGTGGGCAAAAGCGGCCTGAAGAAAGAGTGCCTGGCCTACATCGACGAAGTCTGGACCGACATGCGGCCGTTGAGCCTGCGCCAGAAAATGGCCGAAACCGCTGCGGCGCAGTAAGGGGCCACTGGTGTCATCACTGAACCTGTTGTGCCTGCCGTATTCCGGGGCCAGTGCCATGGTTTACAGCCGCTGGCGGCGCAAGCTGCCGGCCTGGCTGAACCTGCGTCCGGTGGAATTGCCCGGGCGTGGGGCGCGCATGGGCGAGCCGGTACAAACCGACATGCAGGCCCTGGCCCGGCAACTGGCCAGCGAACAGCGTTTGGCTGCCAGCCAGCCTTATGCCTTGCTTGGCCATAGCTTGGGGGCCTTGTTGGCGTTCGAGCTCGCCCACGAGCTGCAGGCGCTGGGTTGTCCGTCGCCGGTGGCGCTGGTTGCCTGCGGCACGGCAGCACCGACCCGGCGCGAGGATTATGACGGCGATAACTGGCGCGAGCCCAAAAGCGATGCCGAACTGATCGATGAGTTGCGCAGGCTGCAGGGTACGCCGGAAGAGGTGCTGGCCAACCAGGAGTTGATGAGCCTGACCTTGCCGGTGCTGCGTGGCGACTTTCTGTTGTGCGGCCACTATGCCTACCGTCAGCGTCCGCCACTGCAGTGTCCGCTGCATGTGCTGGGCGGCGAAGATGATCGTGCCAGTGAAGCGCAGTTGTTGGCCTGGCGTCGGGAGACCTTGGGTGATTTCTCCCTGGAGACTTTTCCTGGTGGTCACTTCTTTATCCATGAGCAGGAAGAGCGGGTGCTGGGTGTGCTCAGCGCCGTGCTGGAACCTCATCGGTTGTCGGCCTGAACTGGCCATTGACGTGACTACCAGCGCTGGGTGAGCCTTGACGGTTCAACCATAACGCAGGTGCAAGGAATGTTGATCAAGGCGAATCAGGCCAGCTTGCTGGTCATCGACGTGCAGGAAAAACTCATTGGCGCAGTCAGCGATCCAACAGGCACCTTGGCCCGGACCCGCTGGCTGTTGGCGGCGAGTGCCGAGCTTGGTGTGCCGACGGTGATTTCAGAGCAGTACCCCAAGGGCCTCGGCCCGACCGTCGCGGCCCTCCTGCAGGCAGCGCCGGATGCTCAGGTGGTGGAGAAACTGCATTTTTCCTGCGTGGCCGCTCAGTGCCTGCCTGCATCCTTGCTTGCTCGCGAACAGGTGATTGTCTGCGGCATGGAAACCCATATCTGCGTGCTGCAAACCGTGCTTGGCCTGCGTGAACTGGGTAAGCAGGTGTTTGTGGTCGAAGATGCCTGCGACTGTCGCGGCGCCCACAACCAGGCAGCGGGCCTTGCCCGCATGCGCGACGCCGGGGCCCAGATCGTCACCCGCGAGATGGCGCTGTTCGAGCTGATGGAAAGTTCGGCCCACGAACAATTCCGCCATATCAGTAAGACCTACATTGTGCCGGGGAGTGCTTGATCTACGCGTGATGATAAGACGACATGGGCCATTAAAGGTATGTGTATTATTTCCATGTGCTTATAGGGTTTGACGTAGTGTGTACTGGACCTCCATGCGGGGAGGTAAGTTACTATGAAGTGTTGGTACACATACAGTCGTTCCGGAATATTAAGTAATCAATTTTCTTTTTCGGTGAACATGGAATATCCGGGGAAGATAATAAATCATAAGGGGGTGCTGTTTCTATTTTATGTTGCCGAAGGCAATGGTGGCACTGATGGTGGTGCGAGGTTGATGACTAAGGTCTCGGTTGCCGATGCATGGAGTGATCCTGTTGGTATCGAGTTTGATACTTTTTTACATGAAGCGATGAGCGTCTTTGCTTTTAAAGATAAGCTCTATGTGCTCTGTAGTGGCGACGCACCTTCGTATGATCTGGTGACACCAACCCGGCTGGCGGAATACGATGAATTAACCGGGTCATTTACGGTTGCGAACTTTTCAACGGACTACCGACGGGGTGCTAGTTTTGTGGAGAATAACGGTCGACTTTATATGTTCTATAAAGCGCCGGGAACCACTGCGCTTTTATGGAAGTCCACACGTGATATGGCGACCTGGAGTGATCCACAGTCAGTTAAGATTGATGGAGTGCGAGATCTCCATCCGGCAGTGGGGCCAGCCGTGATCAGTTATCATGGGCTGATCCATCTGATAGTCAAAAGTGGCACTCAACCTGGCTGGGAGTTGATGAGGTTTGATGGCGAATCCGCTTGGGCATGTACCAGGACATTTATAGGAAAAGACCATCCAAGTTCTCCTGGCGTAGCGATCCATAATGGCCTGTTGAAAGTAGCGTTCAGTGATACGAGGGCCAATGGGAGTAGGGGTCTCGATTTGTACGCTTACGACGGGAATTCGTTGAGTTCGCCGGAATCTAGTTTTGAGCTGGGCGCGCAATTTCAGGTTTCTATGGCTGTTCAAGATGACTACTTATACGTGGTTTACAGAGGTCGGAGTTGAGGTGCGGCGCCGAATTGTATAATACCTATAAGAGTAAATTTTCATGCCATTGGATCAAACTATTCGCAGCTATATTGAGCAAAACTTGACGCTTGATTTGTCGCCCGGAATTTTTGAGAGTCAGTTGGATATAGTTTTCGCTGATATCATTGATTTGCTAGCGCGGTCACCGAATGATGCCCCGCCAACGTCCGCTTTCTTGGCCTATCAAATTTCTTTTCTGTTTATGCGTAGCAGTAATCAGGCGCGGCAAGCAAGGTATGCTTACTATGTGACGGAGTTGCTGCGACGAAATTATAATGAGCGGGGCGTGATCAATGTGTTTGTTGCTGCCCCACGTGCGCAAAGCCTGGCAGTCTTGGTCAATATCTATCATTTTCACCACGCTTTGTTAATGAACGGCTTGCGTAGCGGCGACGGCGCTACCACATTAGATGCCTTCGATGCTCTGCGCATGCTGCAGATTATCGTTGGGGCGGCAATTGGGCCGTGGCATGCGCATGTTCGGTTGAGTGGCGCGATAAGCGAATATCACCATGCCAGGGTGGACATCAGTGGCGGCGGTGCGCAAATTGAAGTAGGTCGATTTAACCGGGGCGGCCGATCGATTGACCTGCAGGTGGCCACTTGGAATCTTCAAGGCAGCTCTGCATCGACTGACTATAAATGGCACACCAGCATATTTCAGCTAGCTCGCAGAAATCATGTAATTGTGTTGCAGGAGGCGGGTACGCCACCTGCTTCTTGTCGGCATCTGGAGGACATGCACATCATTGACCAATTTGGTGGTGAGCATGAGGTAAATCACTACATCTGGGCAATGGGAACTTCAAGAAAACCGAGAAACTACCAAGTATTTGTCCTCGATGTGCAGCGTCTGCGGGTCAATCTGGCAATCATTGTCGCCGATGCAGCCCCTCTGACCATTCAGTCCGTAATGGTAGTTGCCGATGGTGTACCGCGCGATGCAAACGCACTCACGAGTCGGCCCGTGCTAGGCCTACGTTTGCGTTTGAATGGGATGGTCAATGATGTTGTTGTGGCGAATCTTCACGCTATTTCAGGCGGAGGTCCTAATGCGCCACGGCTATTGAGGGAAATTAATTGGCATACCGACGTGCCTTATGTATTGCTCGGCGATTTCAATCGCGACCCGCGACAACCTGATGCTCAGCAGGCTAATCGCGGTAATTGGGTCTCACCTCCGGACATTGCTCAGGTTGTCCTGGCGAACGGCAACACGCATCCCAGTGTTGCGCCAGTGACCATGCTGGACTACGCGATCTGCAACGGTACTGTAGGGCCTACAAATCTTGGTACTGTAAGTGGTATGGGGCAGTCTGATCATTTGGCGGTCTCTTACATTTTCAATTTCCATCAGTGACTGCCAAGTGAGCGTTCGGGGAGCTGCATGCACGTTCGAGGTTTAGCGTTTGGGTTTGCCGTGCTGTTGACGGTGCAAGGTTGTGTTACGCAGCGTGAAGAGTCTGAGTCAGATCCGGCCAAGGTGCGGGCACAGATTCAGCGTTTGCTGCCTGCTGCCACCAAGGATCGCGAAGGCTGGGCCCGTGATATCCAGACCGCTTTCACCACGCAGAAGATCACCGCCAGCCGCTCCAATGTGTGTGCTGTGCTGGCGGTCACCGAACAGGAATCGACGTTCCAGGCCGACCCACAGGTGCCGGGCCTGGGGCGAATTGCACGCCAGGAAATCGACCGCCGCGCCGCCAGCTTGCATATCCCGCAGATGCTGGTCAATGCTGCGCTGAACACCCAGTCTCCCAACGGCAAGACCTATAGCCAACGGCTTGGAGCGGTGCGCAGTGAAAAGCAGCTCAGTGCGATCTTCGATGACCTGATCGGCAGCCTGCCGCTAGGCCGCACGTTGCTGGGCGACTTGAACCCGGTGCGTACCGGTGGCCCGATGCAGGTCAGCATTGCCTTTGCCGAGCGCAATGCCCGCGACTATCCATACAGCCATGAGGGGACGATCCGCCAGGAGGTGTTCACCCGGCGTGGCGGCATGTACTTTGGCATTGCCCACCTGCTCGGCTACCCCAGCCATTATGAGCGTCAGTTGTACCGCTTTGCTGACTTCAACGCCGGGTGGTATGCGAGCCGCAACGCGGCCTTTCAGAGTGCCTTGAGCCGTGCCAGCGGGGTCAAGCTGGCCCTGGATGGCGACTTGATCGCGCCGGGTGCGATCCTGCCGGGCAACACCGAAAAGGCTGCGCGGCGCCTGGGTGAGCAACTCAACCTGCGCAATCCGAGCATTCGTAATCAACTGGAGAAGGGCGACAGCCTGGAGTTTGAAGAGACTCGGTTGTACAGCGGCGTGTACGCCCTGGCGGACGGCAAGGCTGGCAAACCGTTGCCCCGGGCACAACTGCCGGGGATCGAACTGAAGAGCCCAAAAATCACCCGCAAGTTGACCACCGCCTGGTTCGCCAAACGGGTGGATGAGCGCTATCAGCGCTGCATGAAACGCTGATAACTGGGGTGGCTGAATGGGTGGCGCAGTATCAACTATTGCCCGTCACCAGTGCTCCCACCACCTGCTCGACACTGGCCTTGAGGCCAGCCAGGGTGTCTTGCGGATCGGTATCGATCACCAGCAGCTTGGCGCCGGAGGCGGCGATCACCTCGGCGATTTCCTTGCTCGGCTGCTTGTGGTGCAACACCAGGGCCACATCCTGACCTTTAAGCTCGTCGCCTAGTCGCTTGAGTGCCGCGTTATCCCATTGATCATCCGCTACGCGCGGGTGGTCGATCAGGTCCAGGTTGAGGCCGCCAATCAAGTAATCCAGACGGTCCGACAGATTAACCACGCTGAGGTTGTCGGCCTCGGCCAGGCGCGCTTCGCTGTCGGCGCTGAATTCCAGCAACTGACGCTTGAGGCTGGCCAGGTTGGCTTGGATCTTCGGCTGCTCACTGGGGCTCAGGCGGCCGAGGTCGTTGGCCAGCACGTCAGCCATGCGCCCAAGGTTGGTAGGGTTGAGCCAGGGGTAAGCGGCAAAGGCATTGTTGCCCTGCACCGCGATCCCCGGCAGGGCGCCGTCGACGGGGCGTGCGGCGTCGATCTCGACGATGCGGATGTTACTGCGCCGCGCAATCGGATAGAGCGGATCATCACTCCAGATCGAACGCAGGGCGATCACCGCATCGGCTTGGCTTGCCGCTTTCTGCAGGTTCGGACCACCACGACCGCTGAAGTACGAAGGTTGGCGCGAAGCCGGAATATTCGCCGGTGCTGCGCGCTGCAGTTTGATTGCCGTGCCGTCGAGCAGCGCGCTGGCCAGTGCGTAGGTTACCGGCAGCGCGGCGAGGACAGTAGCACCTGGTGCTTGCTCGGCCGCAGCCGGGGCAGCCTGCGCCAGGTTCAATGTCGGCAGGCCAGCCAGGGCCAGCGCCAGGCACAGGTGCTTGAGGTCGAAAGTCATGCCGGGTTTCCTTGCAAGCGTGGAACAAGGCCGCGGGCCAGGGCGGCGAGGGCGAAGCAGCAGCCGGCGACGAGAATGATCGCGGCGCCAGACGGCACCGGCAGGTCGAAAACAATTGGCAGCAAAATGCCGACCAGGGTGCTCAGCGTGGCGATCACTACCGACGCCCAGAAAAAGCCTTTGAGTGATTGGCTGATCAGCCGCGCCGCCGCCGCCGGAATGACCAGCAGGGCACCGACCAGAATGGCGCCGATGACTTTCACCGCCGCCACCGTGACCAGGGTGACAAGAATCACGAACAGGTAGTCCAGGCTCTTCACCGCCACACCGCGCACTGCCGCCAGTTGCGGGTTGAAGCTGGCCAGCATGATGCGGTTGTACAGCGGCAGGGCCAGGGCCAGCACCAGGCTGCCGACGATACCGAGCACCAGCAGGTCCTGGCCGTTGACGGTAAGCACCGAACCGAACAGTACGTTTTCGAGGATATGCACGTTGATCTTGCCGGCCAACATCAGCAGTAGACTGGCGCCCAGGGCCAGGGATACCGAGAGGAACACACCGATCAGGGTGTCAGGCGACAGCCCGGTGCGATTACGCAGGAAATTGAGCAGGATGCCGAACAGCAGGCAATAGCCGAACAAGCTGCCGTAGGGGCCGGTGTAGGGTTCGCCGAGGAGGATGCCGATGGCCACCCCGGTCAGTGCCGCATGGCCGACGGCTTCAGAAAAGAAGGCAAAGCGCTTGACCACCACCAGAGTGCCAAGACCGCCGAGCACCGGGCCGATCATCAGGCCGGCCAGCAGGGCATTGACCACAAAACCATAGGCCAGGGCCTCCGGCAGGTAGCCGGAACTGGCCCAGCCCTGGATCAGCAGGCGAAATTCTTCGTAGTTCATCAGGCGACGCTCTCGCTGCGCGGGTGGATGGAGAACAGGCTGAGCAGACGCTCCGGGGTAAGGGCCTGTTGTGGCGGCTCGTCGAACAACACCCGACGGCTGAGGCCGGTGACCTTGTCGGCCAGGCGCGCCACCGCTTGCAGGTCATGCTCGATCCACAGCACCGTGGTGCCAGCTGCGCGCCAGTCCAGCAGCAAGCGCTCGAACACCTGAATGCCGGCTTCGTCCAACGCCGACATCGGTTCGTCCAGTACCAGCAGTTGCGGCGCTGGGATCAAGCCCTGGGCCAGCAGCACGCGCTGGCGCTCACCGCCGGAGAGGGCGCCCATGCGCCGCTTGCGTTTATCGAGCATGCCAACCCGTTCCAATGCTGCATCAATGGCTGGGGCCACCTTGCGTGACAGGCCGAGGAAGGCCGGACGCCGCTGGCACATCGCAGCCATGAAATCATCGACGGTCATCGGCAGGCCACGGTCAAATTCCAGCGCCTGCGGGACATAGCCGATGACCTGCGTGTCGTCCGGCCAGGTCAGGGTCAGTTGGCCCTGATGCGGCATCTGTCCGAGTAACGTCTTGACCAGCGAACTCTTGCCACCGCCGTTGGGGCCGACCAGGGCATGCACACTACCGGCGGCGACTTTGAAGCTGACTTGATCGAGAATTCGCGTACGGCCCAGGGTCAGATCGATCGCGGCAAACTCGATGTCCGGCCCACAGGGCAGGGTGATGACGGGTTCGGCGGCTGTCATGCCTTGGACTCCTTGATCGCTCGAACCACGGTGTCGAGGTTGCGCTTCATTTCGACTTCGTACTTCTCTTTGCTGTAGTCACCGTAGGAAATGTGCGTCAACGGGTAGATCTTCACACCGGATTCACGCTGGATGGTTTCGACATAGGCTGAGGGGAAGTCCATTTCCGAGAAGATCACTTTGACATCCAGGGCTCTGAGCTGGTCGATGGTCTTTTTCAACTGACTCGGGCTTGGCTCGATACCGTGAGCTGGCTCAACCACGGCGGTAACTTCCAGGCCGAACTCACGTACCAGGTAGTCGTAGGCCGCATGGATGGTGGCCACGCGGAACTCGGCGCCGGGCGCTTCGGTAACCTGGGCCAGGGCCTCGGCGCGCAGCTTGCGCAGGCGTTTGGCGTAGGCACGGGCATTCTGGCTGTAGTACTTGGCGTTGTCCGGGTCGAGCTTGCCCAGTTCGCGGGCGATGTTGTTAACCTGGGCGATGCTGGCGCTGATCGACAGGAAGGTGTGCGGGTTGACCACTTTGCCGGCGCCGCGTGCGGCAACCCCGGTGGCGGCCAGCAGCGGTACGTTGGTATTGGACTCGATCACGCTGATCTGCGGTTTTTCGCTGGCGGCGATCATGCGGTCGGCAAAGTCATCGTGGCCGATGCCGTTGAGCACCACCACGTCGAGACTGCCAATGCGCTTGATGTCTTCGGCGCGCGGCTCATAGGCGTGGGGGTTGAAACCAGCGGGAATCAGCGGCACCACTTCAGCCTTGTCGCCGACGATGTTGGTCACATAGCTGTAGTACGGGTGCAGGGTGATGCCAATGCGCAGCGGCTTGCCATTGACCTCGGCCAGCGCCAGCGAGGGCAGGGCCAAGGCAATCAATACACTCAAAGCGCAGCGGGCGAGGGCGGAGCGGAGCATGGGGTGTCCTTGTCTCAGTGGCGATGCTGGCGAGTGACGCCGGCGTCGTAGTGGGCGGCAATCTGCTGCCAGCCGGCAGCGATCAAGGCGGCCGGACTCAGGTCGGCAGGCACGTAGGCGTCGGCTTTGCGCTGCAGCCAGACATCGGCGGCGCCGTCATGTGCCGTTGGCACCAACAGGAGGAAACTGCCGGCCACGCTCGTGGCCTGGCTAAGGCCCAGGTAGGCCTGATCGCTCAGCAATTGCCATTGATGCTCGCCGCGGCTGGCGCTGCTGGCATCCTTGACGAAGGGTGGGAAGCCTTCCTCGGCCAGCACTGCCACTTCAAGCAGCGCCGGGTCTTCTTCGCGGCGCAGCTGGATTTCCTCGAAGGCCACCCGCAGGTCAGCGTATACCCCCTGTTCGGCGGCGCTGAGGTTGCGGCGGGCATCGAGTTGATGAGCCTCGATGCTGATCTCATCGTGTTTTTCCCCCCGCAGGGCGACAACAGCGGCCGCCACGGAGAGGATGAACAGGCTGATCAGCAGTACATAAAGGGTTTCATGCCCAGCACCGGCCGGGCGCACCACCTGGACCCGGCTCATTGGTCGATGTCTGCGTAGTCGATTTCCACGACATGGCCGGGACCTGCGTCGAACAGCACATAGAACTCGCCCTCAGGGCGCTTGAATGTCAGCTTGGAGTTTTCCCCGAGCTTGCCGGGCACGAGGATCTCTTCGTTGTAGCCGATCACGTCAAGGGTCACCCCTGGCGCGCCGCTGCCATCGGAAAAACCGCCGGTGCACTCGATCTGCTCGCCGTCGATCGGCGTGCATTCGCACATCGGGTTGTGCGCCAGGGCCGGGCTGGCTACGCCCAGTACAAGTAGGGGCAGGAGCAGCTTGCGGGCAGTGCACTTCATCATTTGCCTCCTTGTGTGTTCAGCCAGGCGACGGTGGCCGGAGAGGCCTTGGCCAGTGGCACGGCGGCTTGGTGCATGCTGCCATCCCAGCCTTCGAGGGTTATCCAGATTTCAGCATCTGGGCGGGTCTTGGTCGGAATCGGCAGGTTGGTTGCCATGCGGTACGGCGGACCGAAGAAGATCGTCCCGGCAGCGCGCAGGCTGCGCGGCTTGCCGATTCGCAGGTAGACGGCCTTGACTTGGTTGATGCAGGTCTTGCACAGGCTGGCGTTGAACGCCTTGAAGTGCCCGGCCGGACCGTCGGCCAGTGGCGCCTGGTCACGCAGCTCGGCCAGTTGCAGGCTCCACGGGCCGACCTGGATTTCGCCCAGTTCGCGCTCACCCAGGCCGCTGTCGCCGCGAAACAGCGCAGCATCAGCAAAATACTTGGGCATGAAACCCAGCGGGATCAGCAACAGGAGGATGTTCAAGTGGAAGCGCCACTTGTACCAGAAACGGCTCAGTGGGCTTTGCGGCACAACGGCTGCCTTGCTCATAGGCTGACCTCCGTAGCGGTATCGGTAGTGGTTTCAGCGCCCTTGCGCGGTGTGCGTTCGCTGCGTTTGAGTGCCGCAGCGGTGGCCTGGGCGGTGCGCTTGGTCCAGATCAGCAGGCCGCTGAGCACCATCATCGACAGCAGCAGGCCGAAGAACGCCCAGATCAGTTTGATGATCAACCCACCGAAGTCACCGGTGTGCAACGGGCGCATGGACTCGGTGACGAATTCCAGAGGCGAGCGGTCGCTGAGCAGGAACTGCGATTCGATCTTGCTGTTGTACGGGTTGACGTTGACCGTCTGGAACATCAACGGATACCAGCCGCGGCCACCCAGGTAAACGTGGGAATAGGCATTGCCGGGCATGACGATGAAGCTCACGTCGAGGCCGGCGATCTGTTCTTTGGCAATCCGCGTGGCATCGTCCAGGCTGATGCGTGGCGCTGGTTCACCGGATTCGGTGCGTGGCACGTCTTCCCGGGCGATTACCGGCACCACCGGTTCGGTGGAGATAGTCACATGGTTGTCAGCCAGGATCGCCTGAATCAGGAACCAGGTGCCGGTGATCGAGATCACCGCGATGAACCAGATCGACCAGATTCCGCTCAGGCGGTGAAAATCGCCCCAGAAAATCCGCGAGCCATGGTTAAAGCGCAAAGTCGGCTTAAAGAATCCTTTCCAGAAGCGTTTATAGACCACCAGCCCCGTTACCAGCGAGGCCAGCATCGGCAGGCCCAGCAACGACACCAGGTACCAGCCCCAGCTGTAGCCGTTGGTGAAGGGCACCAGCCACCAGCCGTGTAAGGCGCGGGTGAAGGCTTCGAAGTTGAAGTCCGGTACCTTGCCCTGGATCGCCCCGGTGTACGGGTTGACGTAGAGCGTCGGGGCGCTGCCGTCGGGGTAGGTCACCGAGGCATTGAGGGCGAAGTGCGAACCGTCCGGTTGGCTGAGAAAGCGCACCGCCATGTCCGGTTCGGCCTTGTGCAAGGCATCGAGCACCTGCTGAAAACTCAGTGGTTGGGCATCGTCGCTGGGTTTGCTGGCGCGCACGTCGGGGTTGGCCAGCCAGACGATTTCCTGACTGACCACGGCCAGGGTGCCGGTAACGCAGACGATCAAGACGAAAAACCAGATCGGCAGGGCGAGCCAGCTATGCACCAGGAACCACAGTCTGGACTTGGATTTCTTCGTTTTTTGGGACATCACAGGTGTCTTTTTAGAGAAATTGAGGTCGAGTCAATGCTCAGCCTTGGGACTGCAATAGATAAGACGAACGAGAATTGCAAATCCCTAACCTTCAGTTGAAAGCAAATGTTTCAACTTGCGAAACGATATACCTCTTGTCGTTAATTTTCATTCGCGTTCATCCGTTTTTCTTGGACTACCGGGCCTGCAGGCTCGTTGTTCCTCTGGATGGATGAAAGTCGATGAATGCCGAAGATGCCCGCAAGCTTGCCCGCCGATTCATAGAGTTGCCGTTGGAAAAGCGCCGCGTCTTTCTTCAGGGGCTGGCCCGCGAAGGCGTCGACTTTGCCCAGTTTCCGATCCCGGCGCAGGTGCCGGTGGCCGAGCGCGACGGGTTGTCCTACGCCCAACAGCGTATGTGGCTGTTGTGGCAACTGGAGCCTGGCAGTGCCGCCTACAACCTTCCCGGCGCAGTGCGACTGAGAGGCGCACTGGAGGTGGCGGCGCTGGAGCAGGCTTTTGCCAGCCTGGTGCAGCGCCATGAAACCCTGCGCAGTGTGTTCGTCCAGCGGCCCGACGAACGGCTGGTAATGAGCGCCGCGCCGCAATGGCCACAGGTCGACCATCTGGACCTCTCGGCGATGACGGAGCCCGCGCGCGAGCAGCAAGTGCGCGAGCTTGCCCAGCAGCAGTCGCTGCAACCCTTCGACCTGGCACGTGGGCCGCTGCTGCGTATCACCCTGCTCAAACTCAAGGCTGATGAACATGTACTGCTGCTGACCCTGCACCACGTTGTTGCGGACGGCTGGTCGATGAACGTGCTGATCGAGGAGTTCAGTCAGCTGTATGCGGCGCATGTGGGCAAGCAGGTGCCGGCGTTACCCGCCCTGGCGATCCAGTACAGTGATTACGCCCTGTGGCAGCGGCGCTGGTTGGAAGCGGGAGAGCAGCAGCGCCAGCTGGCCTACTGGCTGCAACAGGTGGGTAACGATCATCCCGCGCTGGAGCTGCCGCTCGATCATCCGCGCCCAGCGCAGCCCAGTTACCGTGGCCACCGCCATGAATTCGCCCTCGACTCTTCGCTGGTCGAGCGCTTGCGCCGTTTCGCCCGCCAGCACAATGTCACCTTGTTCATGCTGTTGTTGGCCGCCTTCAACCTGCTGCTGCAGCGCTACAGCGGCCAGCAGGACATCCGCATCGGCTCACCCATTGCCAACCGTAACCGCGCCGAGGTGGAGGGGCTGATCGGCTGCTTCGTCAACACTCAGGTGTTGTGCAATCGCGTTGACGGCCAATTGAGCGTCGCCCGCTTCCTGGAGCAGGTCAAGGCCGTGGTGCTGGGGGCCCAGGCGCATCAAGATTTACCGTTCGAACAATTGGTTGAAGCGCTCAAGTTTGAGCGCGACGCCAGCCGTACACCGTTGTTCCAGGTGATGTACAACCACCAGCCGCAGGTGGCGGATATCGGGGCTTACTCGCTGGCCTCGGGGCTGACCCTGGAGCCACTGCAATGGCAAAGCCGCACCACGGTGTTCGACCTGACGCTGGACACCTATGAGCAGGGTGGCGAACTGCATGCAGCCTTGACCTACGCCAGTGACCTGTTTGAAGGCTCGACCATCGAACGCTTGGCCGCTCATTGGCAGGCGCTGCTGCACGCGATGGTGGATGCTCCGCAGCAACGCATCGCCGAACTGCCGATGCTTGATGCTGACGAGCGCCAGGCGACGCTTCGCGACTGGAACCAATCCGTGGTCGATTTCCCGGTCGCGCACTGCCTGCACCAACGGATTGCTCAGCGCGCCCGCGCCTCGGCCGATGCCGTGGCGGTAACCTGCGGCGCGCAGCAATTGACCTACGCCCAGCTCAATGGCCGCGCCAACGCCCTGGCCCATACCTTGATTGCCCGTGGCGTCGGCCCGGACGTACTGGTCGGTCTGGCGGTGGAGCGCAGCCTGGAGATGGTCATCGGCCTGCTGGCGATCCTCAAGGCCGGCGGCGCCTATGTACCGCTGGATCCGGCCTACCCGCAGGAGCGCCTGGCCTACATGATCGAGGACAGTGGTATTGCCCTGTTGCTGACTCAGCCCGCCTTGCATGCGCAACTGCCGCTACCTGCGGATTTGCCGGTATTGCTGCTGGAGGCGGGCGAGCAGGTGTTGCGCGAAGACGACCCGCTGACCACGGTGACCCCGGACAACCTCGCCTATGTGATCTACACCTCCGGCTCCACCGGCAAGCCCAAAGGCACGCTGTTGCCACATCGCAATGTGCTGCGCCTGTTCGCCGCCACCGATAGTTGGTTCAACTTCGGCCCCCAGGATGTCTGGAGCCTGTTCCATTCCTATGGCTTCGATTTTTCGGTCTGGGAAATCTTCGGCGCATTGCTGTACGGCGGCCGCCTACTAGTAGTGCCCCACGAGGTCAGCCGTTCGCCACGCGAGTTCTATCAACTGCTGTGTGCCGAAGGGGTAACGGTGTTGAACCAGACCCCGTCGGCGTTCAAGGCGCTGATGCAAGTGGCCTGTACCGAACCTGGCAAACCGGCGCTGCGTCAGGTGATTTTCGGCGGCGAAGCGTTGGACGTGAAGAGTCTGCGCCCCTGGTTCGAATGCTTCGGTGATCGTGCTCCGCAGTTGGTGAACATGTACGGCATCACCGAAACCACCGTGCACGTGACCTACCGGCCACTGTCGCTGGCCGACCTTGAGCGGCAGGCGAGCAGCCCGATTGGTGAGCCGATTGCCGACCTGTCCTGGTACCTGCTCGATGCCGACCTGAACCCGGTGCCCAAGGGGTGCGTCGGTGAGCTCTACGTTGGCCGCGCCGGCCTTGCGCGTGGCTACCTCAAGCGCGGCGAGCTTACCGCGACGCGCTTTGTGCCCGACCCGTTCGGCAGCGACGGCGGCCGCCTGTACCGCACCGGCGACCTGGCCCGCTATCAGGCGGACGGGGTGATTGAGTACATCGGCCGCATTGACCATCAGTTGAAGATCCGCGGCTTCCGTATCGAACTGGGCGAAATCGAAGCACGCCTGCTGGCCGATGAGGCTGTGGGCAGCGTTGCGGTATTGCCGTGGGGTGAAGGCGAGGCCCTGCAATTGGTGGCCTATCTGGTGCCACGCGATGCGGCGCTGGTGGAGGCCGGCAGCGAAGTGCAGGCGCAGTTGCGCGAACACCTCAAGCGCGCGCTGCGCAGCGAACTGCCGGAGTACATGGTCCCGGCGCACCTGCTGCTGCTCAGCGAACTGCCGCTGACCACCAACGGCAAGCTCGATCGCAAGGCGTTGCCCGTGCCGGATACCAGTCTGTTGCAGCAGGCCTACGTGGCGCCGCAAGGACAGATTGAAGAAACCGTCGCAGGCATCTGGGCTGATGTCTTGCAACTACCGCAAGTGGGGGCTGAGGATGATTTCTTCGCCTTGGGTGGCCACTCGCTGCTGGCGACCCAGGTGGTGTCGCGCTTGCGTCAGGCACTGGACATGCAAGTGCCACTCAAGCATCTGTTCGAGCACACCACCTTGCGTGCCTTTGCCGCCAGCCTGCAAGAACAGGCGCCGGCTCGCCAGGCGCGGTTGCTGCCAGCCGATCGTCGCCAGCCGTTGCTGCTGTCTTACGCCCAGGAAAGCCAGTGGTACCTCTGGCAACTGAACCCGCAAAGCACTGCCTACCATATCCCTACCGCCCTGCGTCTGCGCGGCCCGCTGGATGTGTCGGCGCTGCAGCGTGCTTTCGAGGCGCTGATCGCCCGTCACGAAACCTTGCGCACTACCTTTGTCGAGCGGGACGGGCAGTTGCTGCAAATGATTGCGCCAACAGCCTCGTTGCCAATCGAAGAGCAAGCGCTGAGCGGTCACGGCGAGGTTGCCGGGCAAATCAGCGCATGGATCGAAACCCTGTCCCGTCGTCTGTTCGACTTGGAACAGGGACCATTGTTGCGTGTCGGCTTGTTACGTCTGGCGGCAGATGACCATGTGTTGTCGCTGACCCAGCACCATATCGTCTCCGATGCCTGGTCGATGCAGCGCATGGTCGACGAGGTGCTGCAGTTTTATAACGGTTTCAGTCAGGGGCAGCCGGTGCATTTGCCTGCACTGGCGGTGCAGTACGCCGACTACGCCCAGTGGCAGCGGACGCAAATGGCCGGTGGCGAGCGCGAACGGCAGTTGGCCTACTGGACGGCGCAGTTGGGCGACGAGCACCCGGTACTGGAGCTGCCACTTGATCATCTGCGTCCAGCCCAGGCCAGTACCCGCGGCGCGACCCTGGGCATGCGCTTGACACCCGCTCTGAGTGCGCAGCTCAAAGCGCTGGCCCAGGCTGAGGGCGCCACGTTATACATGGTGTTGCTGGCTTCCCTGCAGGTGCTCCTGCATCGCTATAGCCGGCAATCGACGATTCGCGTGGGTGTTCCGGTGGCCAACCGTCAGCAGTTGGAGACTGAGGGCCTGATCGGCTTCTTCGTCAATACTCAGGTCATGCAGGCACGCATCGACTCGCACATGGCGGTGTCGACGTTGCTGCAACAGGCCAGGCACGCGGCGCTGGAGGCACAGGCGCACCAGGATCTGCCGTTCGAGCAACTGGTTGAAGTTCTGCAACCGCAACGTGATGCCAGCCACCATCCATTGTTCCAGGTGCTGTTCAACCATCAGGCCCAGGCACGTCAGGGGGCACTGCCTAAGCAGTTGGGCGGGTTGAGCCTGGAGGGCTTGGCCCTGGCGAGTAACACCTCGCAGTTCGATCTGATGCTCGACACTTTTGATTCCACGGAAGGTATCGAAGCGCTGTTCACCTACGCCAGTGATCTGTTCGAAGCGTCGACCATCGAGCGCTTGGCCGCTCATTGGCAAGCGCTGCTGCAAGCGATGGTGGATGCCCCGCAGCAACGCATCGCCGAACTGCCGATGCTTGATGCTGACGAGCGCCAGACGACGCTTCGCGACTGGAACCAATCCGTGGTCGATTTCCCGGTCGCGCACTGCCTGCACCAACGGATTGCCCAGCGCGCCCGCGCCTCGGCCGATGCCGTGGCGGTAACCTGCGGCGCGCAGCAATTGACCTACGCCCAGCTCAATGGCCGCGCCAACGCCCTGGCCCATACCCTGATTGCCCGTGGCGTCGGCCCGGATGTGTTGGTCGGTCTGGCGGTGGAGCGCAGCCTGGAGATGGTCATCGGCCTGCTGGCGATCCTCAAGGCTGGCGGCGCCTATGTACCGCTGGACCCGGCCTACCCGCAGGAGCGCCTGGCCTACATGATCGAGGACAGCGGCATTGTCCTGTTGCTGAGCCAGCCCGCCTTGCATGCGCAACTGCCGCTACCTGCGGATTTGCCGGTATTGCTGCTGGAGGCGGGCGAGCAGGCATTGCGCGAAGACGACCCGCTGACCACGGTGACCCCGGACAACCTCGCCTATGTGATCTACACCTCCGGTTCCACCGGCAAGCCCAAAGGCACGCTGTTGCCACACCGCAACGTGCTGCGCCTGTTCGCCGCCACCGATAGTTGGTTCAACTTCGGTCCGCAGGATGTCTGGAGCCTGTTCCATTCCTATGGCTTTGACTTTTCGGTCTGGGAAATCTTCGGCGCGCTGCTGTACGGCGGTCGCCTGCTAGTCGTGCCCCACGAGGTCAGCCGTTCGCCACGCGAGTTCTATCAGTTGCTGTGCGCCGAAGGGGTAACGGTGTTGAACCAGACGCCGTCAGCGTTCAAGGCGCTGATGCAAGTGGCCTGTACCGAACCCGGCAAACAGGCACTGCGCCAGGTGATCTTTGGCGGTGAAGCGCTGGACGTGAAGAGCCTGCGCCCCTGGTTCGAACGTTTCGGTGACCGTGCGCCGCACTTGGTGAACATGTACGGCATCACCGAAACCACCGTGCACGTGACCTACCGGCCGCTGTCGCTGGCCGACCTTGAGCGGCAGGCGAGCAGCCCGATTGGTGAGCCGATTGCCGACCTGTCCTGGTACCTGCTCGATGCCGACCTGAACCCGGTGCCCAAGGGGTGCGTCGGTGAGCTCTACGTTGGCCGCGCCGGCCTTGCGCGTGGCTACCTCAAGCGCGGCGAGCTTACCGCGACGCGCTTTGTGCCCGACCCGTTCGGCCGCGACGGCGGCCGCCTGTACCGCACCGGCGACCTGGCCCGCTATCAGGCGGACGGGGTGATTGAGTACATCGGCCGCATCGACCAACAGTTGAAGATCCGCGGCTTCCGTATCGAGCTGGGTGAAATCGAAGCACGCCTGCTGGCCGATGAGGCCGTGGGCAGCGTTGCGGTATTGCCGTGGGGTGAAGGCGAAGCCCTGCAATTGGTGGCCTACCTGGTGCCCCGCGATGCAGCGCTGGTGGAGGCCAGCAGCGAAGTGCAGGCGCAGTTGCGCGAACACCTCAAGCGTGCGCTACGCAGCGAACTGCCGGAGTACATGGTTCCGGCGCATCTGCTGCTGCTCAGCGAGCTGCCGCTGACCACCAACGGCAAGCTCGATCGCAAGGCGTTGCCCGTGCCGGATGCCAACTTGCTGCAGCAGGACTACGTGGCGCCGCAAAGCGACCTTGAACAGCGCCTGGCGCAGATCTGGCAGGACGTGCTGGGCCTTGAACGCGTCGGCCGCAACGATGATTTTTTCGCCCTCGGTGGGCACTCCCTGCAACTGGTGATGCTGCTCTCGCGCATTCGCGGCGAGCTTGGCGTGGAACTGAAAATCAGGGACTTCCATGGCTTGCGCAGCCTTGGCGAATTGGCGGCGCACCTGGAACAGGACGTCTCGGCGCAATCGCAAGACGCCGAGCTGGATCAGATCTTCGGCGTGCTGGATGAACTGGAGACGGAAAATGTTTGAGCAATCAGGTCGCAACCAGCAACTGGTCGAGCGCATCAAGGGCTTGTCGGCGGACAAGCGCCGGCAGATGTTCGCCAAGCTTGCGCAGATGGGCATCGATGTCGCCAAGCTGCCCATTGTCCCCGGTCGTGCCGAGGAGCAAGCGCCACTGTCCTATGCCCAACAACGCCAGTGGTTTCTCTGGCAACTGGAGCCGCACGGCAGCGCCTACCACATCCCCGCCGCGCTGATATTGCGGGGTGCGGTGAACGTCGCCGACCTGGAAAAGAGCTTTGCGACCCTGGTCGAACGCCATGCCTGCCTGCGCACGCGCTTCGTCGAAGTCGACGGCCAGGTCCGTCAGGTCATCGATGCCCCGGCGCCGATTAGCATCGAACAAAGCCGCCTGCAGGCGCAGGGGCGTGAGCGCGAGGCGCTGCTGCGTGCCTGCGTCGCCGAGCTGAGTGCGCAGCCGTTCGACCTGCAGCACGGGCCGTTGCTGCGGGTGCGCCTGGTGCGCTTGGCCGAGGACCAGCACCTGCTGGTGCTGGTGCTGCATCACATCGTCACCGATGGCTGGTCGATGAGCCTGATGGTCGAAGAGTTGATGGCTTGCTATGCGGCGTACTCGCAAGGCCAGGCACCCACGCTGGCGGCGCTGCCGATTCAATATGCCGACTTTGCGGGGTGGCAACGTCAGTGGATGGAGTCGGGGGAAGGCGAGCGTCAGCTGGCGTACTGGAAGCGTCAGCTGGGCGCATCTGAAGATGTGCTCGAGCTGCCCTGCGACCAACCGCGCCCGGCGACCATGAGCTACCGCGGCGCCCGTCTGGAGCTTGCTGTGCCATCGGTGCTGGCCAGCGCCTTACGTCAGCTGGCGCAAGGGCAGGGGGTCAGCCTGTTCGTGCTGTTGCTGGCCTCGTTCCAGGTGTTGCTGCACCGCTATAGCGGCCAGGCTGAGATCCGCGTCGGGGTGCCGGTGGCTAACCGCAACCGTCTGGAAACCGAGCGTTTGATCGGGCTGTTCGTCAATACTCAAGTGCTGACAGCGCAGCTGCGCGGCGATGAAGGTTTCACGGCGTTGTTGCAGCGCATTGACCAGCAGGTGCAAGACGCCCAGGCCCATCAGGACCTACCGTTCGAGCATCTGGTCGAGGCTTTGGGTGTGGCCCGTAGCCTTAGCCACAACCCCTTGTTCCAGGCCATGCACAACCATCAGGATGGGGTGCGCCAAGCCGGTTCCTTGGCGTTGCCAGGGCTTACGGTCGAAGCACTGGAGTGGGACGCCGGCACGGCACAGCTGGACCTGACCCTGGAAACCCAGGACTCCGGCCAAGGGCTGTCAGCGGCACTGATCTACGCCAGCGACCTGTTCGAGCACCGCAGTATCGAGCGCATGGCGCGCCATTGGCTGAACCTGCTGCAGGGGATCGTCGCCGCGCCGCAGGCCACGATTGGCGCATTACCCCTGCTCGATGGCGACGAACAGCAGCAGATCGTTGCGCAGTGGAACGCCACCAGCACCGCCTACCCACTGGACACTCCAGTGCACCGGCTGATCGAACAGCAAGTGCGCGCCACCCCGGATGCCCCAGCCCTGTGCATGGGCGAGCAGCAACTGAGCTACCGCGAGTTGGACCAGTGTGCCAACCAACTGGCTCACCAACTGATCGCCTTGGGCGTCGGCCCCGAGGTGCTGGTCGGTATCGCCGTCGAGCGCAGCCTGGACATGGTCATCGGCCTGCTGGCGATTCTCAAGGCGGGTGGCGCCTATGTGCCGCTGGACCCGGACTACCCTGAAGAGCGTCTGGCCTACATGATCGAGGACAGCTGCATTGCCTTGCTGCTGACTCAATCGCACCTGCGCCTGCCATGCCCAGCCGAACTACCGGTGCTGGCTCTGGATCGTTTGGCGCTTGAAGGCTTCCCGGCACACGCCCCGGCGATCACGCTCGACCCCGAACACCTGGCTTACGTGATCTACACCTCCGGTTCCACCGGCAAGCCCAAGGGCGCTGGCAACCGCCATAAAGCCCTGACCAACCGCCTGTGCTGGATGCAGCAAGCCTACGGCCTCGGCGCGGGCGACACGGTGTTGCAGAAAACCCCGTTCAGCTTCGACGTCTCGGTCTGGGAGTTCTTCTGGCCGCTGATGACCGGCGCGCGTCTGGCCATGGCCGCTCCTGGCGATCACCGCGACCCGCGGCGCCTGGTCGAGCTGATCCATGCACACCAGGTCACCACCTTGCATTTTGTGCCGTCGATGCTGCAGATGTTCCTGCTCGACGAACAGGTCGCCAGCTGCACCGGCTTGCGCCGGATCATCTGCAGCGGCGAGGCATTGCCGGTGGATGCCCAGACCCAGGTCCTGGCCAAGCTGCCGGCCGCCGCGCTGTACAACCTCTATGGCCCGACCGAAGCGGCCATCGACGTTACCCACTGGACCTGCCGCGAGGAAGGCCGCGACAGCGTGCCGATTGGCCAGCCAATCGCCAACCTGCAGACCTACGTCCTCGACGCCGAACTGCAAGCCGTGCCGGTGGGCGTGGTGGGTGAGTTGTACCTGGGTGGTGCTGGTCTGGCGCGCGGTTACCACCGTCGTCCGGCGCTAACCGCCGAGCGCTTCGTCACCAGCCCGTTCGGCCAAGGCGAACGCCTGTACCGCACCGGTGACCTGGCCAGCCAACGGGCTGACGGCGTGATCGAATACCGTGGACGTATCGACCACCAGGTGAAGATCCGTGGCCTGCGCATCGAGTTGGGCGAAATCGAAGCCCGCCTGATGGAGCAAGACGCGGTGCGCGAGGCGGTGGTACTGGCCATCGAGGGTGCCCTGGTTGCCTACGTGGTGCCTGACGAGTGGGCGGCGGATACTCAGGAGGCCCTGCGCGAAGCGATCCGTGAACCCCTGCGCCAGACACTACCGGACTACATGGTGCCGGCGCAGCTGCTGTTCATCGAGCAGATGCCGCTGAGCCCCAACGGCAAACTGGAGCGCAAGGCCCTGCCCAAACCTGACGCCAACCGCGTGCAAAAAGCCTACGTGGCGCCGCGTACGGCGCTGGAACAGCGAATCGCGGCGATCTGGCAGGAGGTGCTGAAGGTTG